>NZ_NPHZ01000003.1:0-12937 GCF_009690945.1 Rickettsiales endosymbiont of Trichoplax sp. H2 | reverse complement strand
TGGTAGACTTGGAAAGTCTGGAGGAGCGCTTATACAGCAATTTTTACTAATATTAGCACTAATATTTAACCCATCATTAGTTAGTTTAGAACCTGGTGAAGCATTAATATCCCTTTCATCAATTTTATTTATTATATTTTTGGTAATAATGATAATTTGGTTATTGTCAGTTGGGGTGCTTTCAAAAGAGTTTAATAAATTAACTAAAAATAAGAAAGATTAATAAACTTAGGTGATTTCAAGTTAAAAAGAAACTAAAATATATAAGATTGAAAAGTATTATATATAACAATATTAAATTGTAGTGAGTTATAAATAATAAGGGTAGGTAATTGATTTTTTCTTCATAATGATTTTAACAGCAAATTAATAAGAGGTCAAATATGAATAATTTAAGTTATAGTCAAGCATCAATTATAGGTATAACTGCAGGAATTTTTATTCCAATTGTATACTCAGCTTATGGCTATTTTTATAAAAATAAATTTATTTCCAACGATCACTATAGTAAAGTTAGTGATTTTTCTCCTAATGATGTATGCACTGTATTTCAGAAGCAATGGGGTGTTACTAATGCTAGTAGTATAAAGCCTATACTCTTTACTATAAATGTTGGCCCATGTGTTGTTATTGCAATTTTTGAGGAAGACATTAGCAATTCGACTTTTAATAAGGCTGCTCTATTTCATTATGATGACAATACCAAGCGTGAGGATCTTAAAAAAATTTTAGATATTTGTATAGAAGTTTTTAATTTTGATCTTAATGCTTTAAAAGTGTTATTAATTGGAGGATGGAGTAAAATTCCTGAATCAAAAAAATTAGTTGATTTTATTGAAAATTTTTTTACTAACATTAACATAAAACCAAATACAGATAATTTGCTTTCAGAAACTAATGTATTTTCTGTAGTAGGTATAGATGCACGTACTGGAAACATATTGTTATTAGATAAAGAAATAAATAAGGCTACAAAACAAGAGGAAAAGTGGTATTATGATTCTTTTGATGTAGAAGTTTATAGTAGTTACATAGAGCCTTTTATAATAGCTTATAATCAAAAAAATATTGACAAAAATCCTATGTATACTCAAATTGATGAAATTCAAAATTCAGGTACTAAATTAAGTTATACTTGTCAATGTTATGAAAGCTATAGTAAGCAATATCAAGATTGTATGTATTATAATGATTTGGTTGATGCTACAGTATAGTAGTAACAAACTACGTTAATTTTGCACAAAATAATATTTGTAATAATTAAAAAATATAGAAGGCTGAAAAGGAAAAATAGGTTAAAATAAATATATCTAGCGTTTATGATATTAGTTGTATCTCAAGCCCGTCACCTAATAAATATAATACATAAGTTATGTTTTTACCTAAAATTTATGTACAAGTCAATGTTATGCATTTGATTATAGCATAATTTTACAGTTCTTTCTTGTTTATCTTCTTACCGTTCTGCAGTGCTGGTCTTGCCTGTTGGTACATGAAAGTTTTCTCTAGGCGTGACTTTATTTATAAAATTTGTTACTTGTCCTGGTTTGTCAGTTAATGGTCCCTTAACCCTTTCTACAAAAGTTGTTTCTTTTGATTGATTATTATCTTGCTTTTTTAGTGAATTTCCTAGAGATTCTATTTCTTGGCCTGCAACACGTGTTTTTTCCGCAATAGATCTGTCTACCTCATCATAGGACATCAGTGGTGTTATGGATCCACCAGTATAAATGGTATCAACTACTGAACCTGCCTCATAAATTTTAGTTCCAAGATCTAGATCAGAATATCCTAAAGCAAATCCAGCTCCGGTTGCTACCATGGAAGCATAGCCTAGAGCAACCATATAAGGATCATCTTGCCTATTTGCTGCTTTTGCTTCATATAATCTTGCTTTTTCTGTAATCACTCCCATTACAGATGATCTAATACTTGATTGTAATAGATCCCAATCCCTCAATATTTTTTGGTAATAATCTTTGGAGATATCATCAATCTGTTTCTGTACCTCCATTGATTCCAGACCTTTAAGGACATTTTGTTGTTCTTTAAGTGCAGCCTCCATATCTTTGTTTCCGTTGTTATATGCTTCTTCTAAAGCTTCTATTCTTTCCTGAGTGGTTTTTATTGCTGCCTTTAACTGATTATCAAATTCTGACTTTTGTGCAGAATGATTAAATTTTACCAA
This sequence comes from Rickettsiales endosymbiont of Trichoplax sp. H2, assembly GCF_009690945.1. NCBI lineage: Bacteria > Pseudomonadati > Pseudomonadota > Alphaproteobacteria > Rickettsiales > Rickettsiales endosymbiont of Trichoplax sp. H2. Next base: position 10,749 of record NZ_NPHZ01000003.1, on the reverse strand, counting down.
TTCTTTATCCCACTCATTTTTACAGGTTTCAAGTGCTTCATTTGTTTTATTATTCAAATGATTTTCTACAGTGTTAAGATAATCTCTTAATTTGTTTTCTATATCTTTTGAAGTTGCGTTATGCCCTATCTCAGGAAATTTAATTACTTCATCAATATCTTTAAATTTTTCCCTATTTTTTTCGATGCCCAACTCTACAGCATTTTCTAAATTTTGCTGCATTGCATCATATGTATCTGCTAAATCAGGAAATAAAGTACGTACTGATGCTATTTCCATAATTTCTTGCTCTGTATTTTGTTGATCTCCTCTGTTTGGCGCATGATCTTTAAAGCTGTCAAGTTCTTTTGCTCTTTTAGCTAATTCTGTATTTAGCTTATGGTTGAATCCGGTTCTAGCTCTAAGATTGGTTCCAAGAGACACTGCTGTATGTAATCCAAAAGCTATTTTTGCAACTATAGCTGCACCAGGTGCTAAGGGAGTAGGAGTAAAAGAAGCGATTGATGCTGATGTTCCAACCCCATATATAGCAACCATATAAGGATTTCCAGTTACTTTGCTTACCTCTTCTTGACGTAGTTTAGCTTTTTCTGAAACTACTGCTGCTACTGAAGATCTAACACCACTTCTCAATTCTTCCCAATTTTCTGACATTTCATTATAAAGTTTGCTAGAAGCCCTATCAAATTGTTGTTCTTTTCTCATTTCTTGTAATTCTTCTAGGATATTATATTGCCTTCTTAAAGCAGCTTTATTACTAACTTTATCTTTCTCCAATTCACTTATTTTTTCTCTAGTACTATCTATTGCTGTTTGAATACGCTCATCTCCATTCATTTTATTCCACAACTTATCTGCTGCATTTAAAGCGTCTTTTCTCCAGATTTTTTCACAATCTCTCTCAGCAATTCTTCTACTCCGTTCTAGTCTTTCTTCTGCTCCATTGATATATGCGTCTATTTTATCTCTTACAGTTCCTGGAGTATCATCATCTCTAATCTCTGGAAATTGAATTTTACTAATATCAAAACTCTCAACTCTTGATTGATTTTCACTGTGGACTGCACTTCTAGATTTTTTAAAAAAACCCTCCATACCATTATTTAATTTTTTTACATCTGGAAATGAGCTATATATTTCTCTTCTAATTGAGGCTTTTTCTCTTTTTTTCTCTTCTTCACGAGCATTCTCAATATCTAAGAAATACTTTGCTTTGGATGACCGAACATCAGCTCTCATTTTCTCCCAATTTTTATTCATCTTTAAATAAAGTTTTTCTACTGATTTATCAAACTGCTTCTCTGGTGATATGGACATTAATTTTTGAAGAATTATTTCTTGTTTTCTGAGCTCAGCTTTGACTTCTTGCATTGTTCCATTTTCTCGTCCTCTATGGCTGTAGGCTTTTTCTAATTCATCAATTTTAGATTGTGTCTTTTCTATAGCTTCTCTAAGGCTTTTATTAAAATTTGATGTTTGTGGGGAATTTTCAATTTCTCTCAACCCCTTATTTAGATTTCTTTCACAATCTCTTTCAATAATTCTTCCAATTCCCCTAACTTTTCCTACTGCTTTATCAACATCATCACGTATTTTTTGTTCAGCACTCTCAAGACTTTCATATGCTTGAATCTGCATAAAACCTGGGAAATCACTTTCCCTATCATCAAGAACGTTTCTTTTAACTTCTTGAAGCTTTAAATTGTTTGGAATAAGAGCTGACTCTATACTTTGATCAATTGAAACTTGCATCTGATCATATTCTCTCATAAGTTCAGGAAATAGACCGTGCAATTCACTTCTAGCTTCTTGTTTTTCTGATTTCCCCATAATAACCCCACTATAATATAGTATTTATAATTCAACAAAAAGTCTAATTCACAAAAATAAAATTAAACTAATATAAACTGTATACTTTGAAGTATATCATTTTAAAATTATAAAATAAATCATATATAATAATTAAAATGTGTGGGAGTGTTCATAAAGCATAGAGATTATAAGAAATATCTTTATTGAAAAACATAATGAGGGTTAATCTGAGCATTTCTAAAGATTTACTAAACCTTTTAGTCCGTCTATTAAGTCGTGCTAGCATATCACGTAATGATAAATTAAAACTTTCAACCAAAGCAGTTTCTGATTTTCCTATAACATGATGCTTTGCTATTTTATAAAAACCATAAGTTTTATTCCCATCAGTGCACATATAGTTAATTTCCTTGTACTTTGACTCCAATTCTATTGCCATATCAATATAGTTTTCCTTATCTTCATTCCCTACTCTAAACGAAACAGTTTTGAATCTGTCCCTATCAACAGCAGTCCATATTCTGGTATATTCTCCTTCCATCTCTCCTGTCTTCTTATTTCTTTTAGGTTTTTTTAATATATGTATACAATTCGTCTAATTCTAGTATCTCTATTCTATCTTCCTTCTCTTTCACCATTTCTTCAACTATCTGCCCCGCTTTCTTTATCCATGAAAATTCTGTAGATAACGGTATCTTCAATATATCCGCTATTATTCTTATTCCACAATTATTCAAGTACATTCTTATCACTAGCTCCTTTTGTCTATTTTCATATACAACACGTTTATCTCCCATGGTGTAGTTATATCCACATCTCTTACATCTATAACGTTGCTTTTTCTTCATCTTTCCATTATTTATCCATATATTTGATTGGCACTTTTTGCAGATTACTCCCATATTTCACCTCCCCCCTTAGTTATTATACTTCTTAACTTTAATAACTTTTTTCATTTTGTCTATGCTTTATGAACACTCCCAAATGTGTTTTATTGTATAAAAATGAAATTTACCTAAATAATTTCATGAAAAATATCATCTTCTATTATATCTGTTATTTTTTTATTACCTGGTAAAATATTTTATACTCTTTCATTATATCAAGTGAAGTTTGCTGAATAATTATTAGTGATAACTTTTTATTTTAACTGTAATTAACTTGGTTTAAAATATATTTCAGAAATATATCTTCTTCCTTTTTCAGCTCTTTTAAGTTGAACTATTACATTAACAACTTGCATTATATATTCTTTTATCTGATTTGGTGGTAACCCAAGTCCGGCTTGCATAACCATTAATTTTAATTGTTCAATTGCCATCAGTGGAGTATCAGCATGTAATGTTGAAATTGAACCAGGATGACCAGTATTAATTGCTCTTAGAAAACTAAATGCTTCTGCACCTCTAAGTTCACCAACAATAATTCTATCTGGCCTTAAACGCAAACATGCTTCTATTAAATCTTGTGTAGTTACTTTTGCTCTACCTTGGCCACCTTTAGAAGCAAGTAAATGCAATCTATTAGGATGATCATTAAGTACTATCTCTCTAGCATCTTCGCAGGTAATTAAACGTTCATCATGTGGTATTTCACGTAACATAGCATTTGTAAAAGTTGTTTTACCAGTTGATGTACCACCACTTATAATAATATTTTTTTTACTAATTACTGCATGCGTTAAAAATTCTTTAATCTTTTTTTCTTTTAAGTATTGATTTAAAATATCATCGTTTTTATCAACTACTTTTTCTATAGCTGTATTATCAAATGCTCCAAGTTTTTCATATGCATCTAAGTCAAGATTCATTGTTGATGGCTTTCTTATCGAAATGCCAATTGTACCTACTTCACAAGCTGGAGATATTACAACTTGTATTCTAAATCCATTAGGTAAAGTTCCTGATAATAAAGGATTTTCTTCACTTATTATTTGTTCGGTAGATTGGGCAACTAGTAAAGCAAGTGATTTTAAATGTTCAAAAGTTAATTGTGGAACATTTTCTTTTCTTATATCACCTTTATTTTCTACCCATGCTTCTAGAGGTCTGTTGATAGAAATTTCATTTACTCCATCTTCATCAAATAATAAATATAGTGGTTTTAAATATGTTTCAAGTGCAGTAACATTCAGGCTCATTTGTTATTTAATTTTCTATTTTGTAATAATGAAGGTGGTGGAAAAACAAGATCTCTTTGTACAAGAATATTGATTATCGTTCCTTGATTAACTGTAATAGTTGGATTAGTGGAAAATGAATCTTGAATCATACTTTTTGTTATATCACTAAATTGTTTAGTACTATCAGTTATTGCTTGAGATACAGGATCACCAGTAGTAGTAATTGTTATAGATCCATCAGTACCTTTATTTGTAGTTGAGCTTGAACTTGAATTTTTGATATTAGAAGCTTTTTTAGCAGCTTCAGCAGCAGCAACTGGTACAACATAAGATACTAAGAATGCGTTTCCAATTTTTCTCCAGAAATGATCATAAATATTTCCAGCAACACCAGGCCTACCTAGTTGATCTACTCCTTGAGATTTAATTTCTATATCAAGCCCATCTGGTCTGATTAATCTATTCCATATTACCCCAACTCTGGTTTGTCCACCTTTTACTTGAGAAGTGTATGTGCCAATTAACCTAGATCCTTTTGGAATCATAACATCTGTTCCTTGTTCAGCATATATATCACGAGAAACTATTGCTCTTAGCATTCCTGGTATATCTGTGTTGATTGCAGTCTCAAGAACAGCATAAATAATTTTTCCTTGAATAATTGTTCTATTTAAATTAGTAACTTCTGTAGCTTTTACAGTAGGTGCTATTGTTTTTCCTATTACTTCCCCGTCAAGTGCTCCATCACCAAAACCCAAGAAGTCTGATGTGCTTTTTTAGAGGAAGATTTATTATCTTTATTTTTGCTGTCTCCTCCAAGCAATCCTCCACCGCTGCCACCACCTCCAGAAACCATTATCCCTTGTTTCATTTTAGCTTCTATAGCCATTTGCTTTTTCTTTTTTTCCTCACTGTCATCTGAAAAAGGTGACCTAAATATTGTTTTTGATGAAGAATCATCATCATCATCACTGTTAGTATTTAAACTTGGAGGTAATGGTAAAGTTGGTTTTTGAGGAATTAATGGTTTTTCAGGAGGTGGAGGAGGTGGGGGAGGTGGTGTTGGAGCTTGAACCTGAGGAGCTTCAATAGATTTAGAATCTTTATTTAAATCTTTAATTTCAGAATCTTTATTTACTTCAGGTACTGGCTTAGAAGTTTTTAAAATTTGCTCTTTTTCCTTTTTATCTACTGGTTCAGATTTAACTTTATCTTTAGAGTCATTTCCTTCAAAAATAAAATAATATGCTATTAATACACCTAAAAGTATAAAAAATATTAATAGGAATTTTTTTTGGGTTGAAGCAATAGATACGGAAGAAAAGGTAGTATTTTTATTTACTGCTTCTTGATCTGATGCTTCTTGATTAGCATTATTATCAGTTATATTGGTATTAACATCTTTTACTTGTTCTTCTTGTGCCATAAATTTAATTTATGTAATTTTTATTAGTTATTTCAATAACATTATTATTAAAACTTAACTCTAAATGTTTTCCTATATTATCAATTACCAAATAATCACCAACTATGTTTGGTTTAATTTTAAGAACTTTATTATTTTTGATAACTTTGATAAAAGGTTGTTTAAAAGTGATGTCTTTATCATAATATATATATGTTTTTAAACCATCATCAAATACTTTAGAAGGTAAGTACTTTACTGGGCCTACCATTTCATAATTGAAATTATATGGTTTTACTTCAAGTATGTCTTGTTTATCATCATTTTTCTTAATCTCTGGATAATCAATTTTTTCATCTGGACTTGGAAAATAAAATCTTGCTACATAAACTAATTCGTTATCTACATAGCCAGAATATGGTTTTGATTGAACTTCAAATTGATATACTCTTTTGTTTGTTATGATTGTCATATTTGTTAAAATATTATCTTCAAGAGGTTTAATAAATAATCTATTATCAATTGGGATTAATTGCCATGCATAGCTATTACCAGTTGTAATTGTCTTAATTTCTTCATCTTTTTCAAATTCTACGCTTGTTTGAAAATTAAAATGTACTACTAATCTAAAAATTTCATTAGGATTATATATTAATGTTTTTATTCTACTATCAGTGGAAATAGGGTTGTCACTGGCAAAAATAAAGCTAATGGCAAATAAATACCAAAAACTTATTAAACATATTTTTTTAGCTATTTTCATCGTTCATTCTAAATAACGTTACTTGGAATCCTAAAGGATTTATTAGCCTATCTTGCTCGCTCATATTTAAGTTAAAGTAATCAAATTCCATATAAATTATCTTATTCATAACCATATTAATTTGTCCAGAAACAGTTAAATTAATTCTAATTTGTGCAGATGTGTCTGAAGGAAAAATAATTGATTTTAAGCCTACTGTTCTATATGAACCAGAGCCATACAAGTTATATGGACTTGAAGGGTTATTATAACCAAATTTATTTCTATAATCACTATAATAAACACTAGAACTAGATAAAACTCTAACTACATCGTTAAAATTTCGATTGAAAGTTTCTGAATAATACTCTTCTCTAGCTCTAATATACTTCATTATAAAATACCTCTTTATTGATTCATTTGCAGAATATGTTTCAATAGAAAGTGGCTTTACTACTGTTGGAACGCCGCTCTTTTCTTCAATTTCTATAACAAAAGGATCTATGCTTTGAGTGTTTTTTAAGTATCTGATAGTACTAAGTGCTACAAGAATTAATATAAAGCATAAAAGTAATCCAATTAATAATAAGTTTCTTTGTACAATTGCAGATTGAAATTTATCATCTTTCCAATTTTTTAACTCTTTATTATTAGTTAAGAAATTAATTGGATTATTTTCTTTACTTTCATTAGCATCTGTATTTTTTTTAAAAAATTTTTTAAAATTCATAATTATCAATTAAAGTTTAATGTTATTTTTAGCAAAATCCCAATTTAGGTGAAATTTAATAACATTTTCTAAATAACTTAATCTGTCATTTTTATAATCAATATAATATGCATGTTCCCAAACATCAATTGTTAATATTGCAATTTTATTGTGTAGCATTGGGCTATCAGCATTGTATGTTTGCATTATTTCTAATTTTTTGGTATTGGGGTTTTGTACGAGCCAAATCCACCCACTTCCAAATAAAGTAACTCCTGCTTCAACAAATTTCTTATAAAATTCTTCAAAACTATTAAAATCTTCGTTAATTTTATTCAATAAATCACCTGGAGGTGGATTTTCTTTTGGCGATTTATTTTGCAATAAGATATCCTTATCTAATTTTTCTGATTGTTTATTTTTATCTAATTCATTTACATGAAGGTCATCAATTATTATCTTTTTTCTAATTGAATCCCAATAAAAGTCATGATTCCAAATTTGTGCTGCATTATTAAAAATCTTAGTATCCTTAGAGATATAAGATTTTTTTATAATATCTTCTAAACTTAAAGATTCATAAGGAGTGCCTTCAATAAATTTATTTAATTTGTCAACGTAACCTTTATGATGTTTATCATAGTGAAAATCTATAGTTTCTTTTGTAATAGTTGGCTGCAATGTATTTTTTGAATACGGCAAGCTTTTAAGTTTTATCATTTTAGTATAAAATAATTAATATGCAATTAAACATGAGATTAATAACCAAAGTTTAAATTTGCAAGAAATATCGTCTTGTTTTATATAATTTTTGGTGCAATTATTTATGAAAATAAATATTTAATTAATTATGATAAAAGAAAAATCTACAATCACAGTTTTTGGAGGAAGTGGTTTTATTGGTGCTAATCTAGTTAAAAAGCTAGCTAAATTAGATTTTAAAATAAATTTGGTGCAAAGCCATAATAATGAACATAATTATTTATATATACATGGATTTCCTGGACAAATTTGCAATATTAAATTTGAAAATACAAAACAATTTTACGAAGAAATTTTTAGCAATACAGATTATATAATAAATTTAATTGGTATTCTTAGAGAAAGTAATGATAGGACTTTTCGATATTCTCATATAGATATTCCAAAAAATATCTCTACTTATGCAGATAATTTAGCAATTAAAAAATTAATTCATATATCATCTTTAGGTATAGAAAAAACCTGTAAATTCTCTGAGTATGCAAAAACAAAACTTAAAGGAGAAAAAGTAATTTTAAAAAATTACTCCAAAGCAACAATAATTAGGCCAAGTGTAGTATTTGGTAACGCAGATAAGTTTATAAACAATTTAATAAAGCTAATAAGAACTTTTCCATTTTTTCCATTGGTTAATAAAGGTCATGTATTTTTTCAGCCAATTTTTGTTGAAGATTTAACTGATATTATAATAAAAATATTATTAATGGAAAATGCAGATTTTTATGGAAAGATTTATGAAGTAGGTGGGCCAGATAAATTAACTCTCTTGCAAATAGTAAGTGAAATATATAAAGCTCTAAATCAGTCTCCACGGTACTTTTCAATAAATCATAGCATAATGAAAACAATTTCTTATCTTTCTAAGTTAATTAAATCATTTCCAATAAATCCAGAAGAAGTAGATTTGCTTTTAATAAACAATATTATAAACAATGAGAATTTAGCTGATAAATTAAAAATAAATACTACTCCGTTAAATTTTTTCATTCAAAAGCAATTATATAATATTACAAGTTGACAAAATTTAAAATTTGAAGATATTAAGATAATGGTAAAGCTAAAATTTATATGCCGGATTAGCTCAGTGGTAGAGCAACCGCCTTGTAAGCGGTAGGTCGTCTGTTCAAATCAGACATCCGGCACCAAAATTTGAGGGAATATGTTTGAAAAGAAAATTAAAGCAAATATAATGATCATCGAAGATGATGAAGAGATTACAAGTAAAATTAAAGAATCTTTAGAAGATAATTCTTTTAATGCGTACATTTTAAATGATGGAATAGAAGCAGTAGAAATAATTAAAGACAATGAGCCTGATTTAGTGATTCTTGATTGGCTTTTACCTGGTAAATCTGGAATAGAAATATGTAATGAAGTAAGAAAAATTACTTCAATTTCAAGCATTCCAATATTAATGTTATCTTCAAGAGGTGAGGATTTTGAAAAAGTGATAGGCCTTGACAATGGTGCTGATGATTATTTAACTAAGCCTTTCAACGATATAGAACTAATAGCCAGAATAAGAGCATTGCTTAGAAGAATTAGACCAATTTTCTCAGAAACAAAACTTGAATATGGCAATATAGAGATAGATTCTAAAACTCATAAAGCTTATTATAATAAAACAGAATTAAAGTTATCACCTATAGAATTTCAAATACTTCAAATTTTATTAGAAAAACCTGAAAAGGTTGTGCCAAAAAGTACTATAATAAATAAAATTTGGGGTGTTAAAGTTTATGTTGAAGATAGGACTATTGATGTTCATATAGCTAGATTGCGTAAAGCTATATCACGTGTAAGTAATGAAAAATCAGAGCATATTAAAACAGTGAGATCAGTTGGATATATTCTTGAATCACTAGATACCTCAAATCAATATGATAAATAATAGTATTGTTAATGCTTTTAGTGATTCTATAAATTCCGGTAACCCTGCTGCTGTTTATATTGTTAATGCTTTTCCAAGTTCATACGCAATGCAAGAAATAGCAACAAAGAATAATTTATCAGAGACAGCTTTCTTAAAAAATATTAACAAAAATCAATACCAAATACGTTGGTTTACTCCAAATTCAGAAGCTCCAATTTGTATTCATGCTACTTTGGCTTCAGCATATTGTTTATATGAGAATGATTTAGTTAATTATAATGATTCAATAGAGTTTTTAAATTTAAATAATAAATTTATTGCATCTAAGACTTTAGATTGGATAAATTTAAATGCACCTAGTATAGAAATAAAAGCAATTCAATCAAATAAATTAATTAATGAGATTTTGAAAAATTGTAATGTAGAATACTTAGGCTTATCGGAAAATATTCTTTTTGCAGAGTTAAAAGATAAGAATGAAGTGAGAAATTTTAATCCAAATTTAAATTTGATTTTAAAATTACCTTATAGAGCATTATTAATCACTTCAAGAGATGATGAATATGATTTTATATCTAGGTATTTTGCTCCATCGGTTGGTATTGATGAAGACCCTGTGTGTGGTTCTGCACATTGCAGATTAATTCCATATTGGGCTAAAAAACTTGGCAAGGCCAGTATGATGGCATATCAAGCTTCTAAAAGAGGTGGGGTAATAAAATGTCAGAATTTAACAGATAAAGTGATAATTTCAGGAAAAACTATCACTGTCAGCTGATATAGCTAATTCCTTATAAATATAATTACAATTTCGCTCGTTGCTCATGTGAGTTTACCATACTTTGCTCCCTCTCTTAATGTACTTAAATTAACCCGAACTGCAGATAAGAAATAAGAAATTTATAACAAATTTTGCCGTCATGAAGCACAGCGTCCCTCATAGTCATCACGAAGGAGAGCTTTAGCTCGACTGTGGTGATCCAGAATTGTTGTCGCATTTACATTTGTTGATAGTTTTCCTGGATTGCCGCGAGCATTAAAATGCTCTCGCAATGACTATATTGTTAATTAAAATTGTATTCAAGTATTTGTATATAACAGTTCTTTGCCTTTTACAAAGCAATTTTTATCTGCAGCTCGGGTTAAATTAAAGTTATTTAGCTATATAGAATGGCTATAATAATTCAGCATAATGTGTTGTTTCATCATTTTGAGTTAACATCTCTTCAGTACTATTATTTAAGTTTAGTGAGTGCATTGCTATTCCCATTCCTTTTGAATCGTTTATGTATAGCATTGGCAGTGTATCTTCTTGCTGGATGCT
>NZ_NPHZ01000002.1:186997-325456 GCF_009690945.1 Rickettsiales endosymbiont of Trichoplax sp. H2 | reverse complement strand
AGAAAATATAGTTAATAAGTGGACAAGAGGAAATAGTTATTATATTGCAAAAGCAATAAATAGAGAAATAGATAATCCAGATCAAAGGATAGCAAATGATATTAAGGAATTTTCAACAATATCAATAGAGCTTTTTTTAGGAATAATTCAAGCAGTAACAACGTTAATAAGTTTTATTATAATTTTGTGGAGTTTATCTGGAGTACTTGAATTTAAGCTATATACATATAAAATTAATATACCAGGATATTTAGTTTGGATTGCATTAATATATGCCTCATTAGGTACTTATTTAACGCATAAAATAGGTAGGCCATTATCAGAAATACTGTTTAAAGGTGAGAAAAAAGAAGCAGATTTCAGGTATCAATTAATAAGAACAAGAGAAAATTCAGAAGCAATAGCTATGTATGATGCAGGAGAGTTTGAGAAAGATGGAATAATGCAAAAGTTTACAAAAATACTAAAAAGATGATATTTAGAGAAATGAAGATTATATCATTTGTATCATTTTATAATCAAACAGCAATTATATTGCCAATTTTAGTATTAGCCCCTAGATATTTTGCAGCAGCAATATCTTTAGGAGTTTTAATGCAAACAATAAAAGCATTTGATGAGATAAAAACAGCATTATCCTGGATGATAGAGTCATATATTAACATAGCTACATTAAAGGCAGTAGTAGAGCGATTATATGGATTTCAAAATAGTATAGAAAAATGTGAAGAGGAAAATAAAAAGAATGAAGTACAGATTAAATTTGAAGGAAATAATATTCAATTAAAAAATTTAGAAATATGCTTGCCTAATGGTGAGAAAATATTAGAAAAAACAACAGAGAAAATAATAAAGAATAATTATATATTAAAGGGAGAGAATGGGAGTGGCAAATCTACTATATTTAGAACATTAAAAGGTATATGGCCATATTCTTCTGGAGAAATTATATATCCTAAAAATTCAAAAATAATGTTTATACCGCAAAAAGGTTATATGCCATATGGAAAATTGAGATTAGCCCTTATTTACCCACTACTTGAGTATAAAAACACACAATATATAGAGCATTTATTAGAATCTATTGGCTTAAATAAACTAAAAATATTATTAAATAAGGAGGATGAATGGGAAAGAATATTGAGTGGAGGAGAAAAACAAAAGATAGCAATTATTAGAAGCATTATTAATAGACCAGATATATTATTTTTAGATGAATCATTTAGTTCTATGGATGAAAAAAGTGAAATAATATCTTTAAATTTATTAAATCAAGAGTTGAAAAATACAACTATAATACTTATAACTCATAAAAATAAAGCAATACCAAAATTTAATAAGGTTATTAATAAAAACAAACTATGTTTGAATTTTAACCATTAAAATCTGTAATGTTAAAAGATATAGTAGTTTAACTTAAGCAATATAAATTAAACTTATGTTTTGCACTATTTTTCATTGTATTTAGGCAATTTAAAAACTAATTTTAACCCGAGCTGCATATAAGAAATACTTAGTAAAAGGCGAAAAAACTGTTATATACAAATATTTGAATAAAATTTTAGTTAGCAATATAGTCATTGCGAGAGCATTTTAATGCTCTCGGCAATCCAGGAAAATTACCAATAAATGTAAATGCGACAACAATTATGGATCACCACAGTCGAGACTTCGTCTCTCCCTCGTGATGACGAAAACAAAAACGTCATTGCGAGGATGATGATAGGCATCCGTGGCAATCCAGAAAAATTATCAATAAATGTAAATGCGACAACAATTATGGATCACTACAGTCGAGACTTCGTCTCTCCTTCGTGATGATTGTGGGGAGATACTCCGCTTCATGATTATAATATTTGCTATAAATTTCTTATTTCTTATCTGCAGTTTGGGTTAAGTATAATAATTACGCAAAAGACTAGATACTATTTTATAAGTTTAATTACTAAACTTTATTCTGGAGCATTTCTCTTATTCCTTATTGAGATTTTTTAACTATTTGGTAGCTCAATATAAGATCTATGAAAAGACTTTTATATTTTGAATCAGGAATAACATCAAAATTTGTAAGTGCTTTTTGTATGTATTTTTCTAAAATTTTATATGATTTATTCTTAATATCATATTTTTCAAATAAGCTTAGTAGTTGATTAAAATGCTGAATTTTTTTATTTTTTTTATTAAAAATCTTTTCTATCACTATAAAATCTTGTTTATTAACATTCTTTAGAGCTACTATTACAGGCAAAGTAATTTTATTTTCAAAAAAATCACTACCAGGCTCTTTGCCAAGTTCTTCAAAAGTAGAAAAGAAATCTTTTATATCATCATTAATCTGAAATATTATACCTAAATTAAGGCCATAATTTTTTAATATTTCTTTTTGTTTATCATTAGCATTAGCCAAAATAGATGAGCACAAGCAAGCTGCAGAAAAAAGATTGGCAGTTTTAGCGCTGATTAAACTTATATATTCATCAAATTCTATATCTAATCTTCCAATAAGTTCAAGCTGCCATACTTCTGCCTCTGCAATTTCAGCTGATGTGTTAGCAAGTATTTGAAGGACATCTAAATTCTTAGTTTTAATCATTTGCTTAAAAGATTGACTAAATAAAAAATCTCCAACTAAAATACTAGATTTATTACCCCATATATGGTTAGCAGTAATGTTATTTCTTCTTGTATTACTATTATCAACTACATCATCATGTAGTAGTGTTGCATTATGGATAAACTCTATAGCAGATGCTAAATCTAAACACTTTTTTAAAGTAGTTTGATTAGGATTAAATAACTTACAGGAAGCTATAGTAAGTAAAGGTCGTATTCTTTTTCCACCTGAAGATATAATATGATAAGAAACTTTGCTCAGTAAATTTGCTTTATTACTTTGAGAATATTTTAATAAAAAGTTATTTAATTCTTTTAATTCAAAATTTAAATTTTCAATAAATTTATTTATAATTGTTTTGTCCATTATTAATTTTAAATCTATTAATCAACTTTTTAGTAAATAAAAATATATAATTTATTTAATTATACAAGTTTAATGTATAATATGTTTATATATTGAGATTATAAATGAGTTGTGACTATTTTTAAGAAAATTAAGATATTATTTAGTGAATCAATACTTCAATTAGAAGAGCGTGATAATTTATATTATCTATTATGTATTTTATTTTTATTAATATACACTCCTATAACAATATTAGAGTTAGCACATATAAATCTTATTATAATATTTATTAGTTTAGTAAATTTAATTATAATAATTTTATGTATTTGGTTTCTGCTTTATAGATTAATTTTTAAAAAGATAAAATATAAAAAAGTTTTGCAAATATTAATTTTATTGTTCGGCTTGCCATTTCTTCCATGTTATACGCTTTTTTTAAGTGATTTCAGTATGCAATGGATAATTAGATTAATCCTTTCATCTGGATTGCTTTTTATATTTACTAATAATAGATTATTTACAATACTATGGATAATTAGTGCAGTTTTAGCATATATTTTATATATATTTACAGCTAGCCTTTATAAAGGAGATATAGTAGAAATAATGATGAGTTATGTAGAGCATTATACTATTTTTAGCAATGGTGCATTTAGTTTAAGCTTTGTTTTGCTCGTCATTTATAAAATGACTGCAACCTCCAATCAAATAGAAATTTCTAAAGCATTTGCAAGTGCTATAGCACATGAAGTTTTTAGCCCTATTTCAATTGTAAAATTAAAATCAGAAATGCTTTTAGAAAAAATAAATAATAATGATAAATCTGCTTTGATTCATGAAATTAATGAGTTAATGAAATTAACAAATTATTGTATGAAAAATGTAGAAATTATATTAACTGCTTCTAAAAATGTAAATACACAATATTCCGATATAAAAAAATATTCAGTTGTAAAATGTATAGAAATTGCATTAGAGGAATTTTATTTAACAGAAGAACAAAAAAATAAAATTCATTTTGACAATAGTGTAGATTTTAAATTTAAAGGATCGAGACATCTATTAAAACATGTTATATTTAATCTTTTAAAAAATACGTTTGCTCATGCTGGAAGAGAAGCTTCTATTTATATATGGATTGATAAAAATAAAATTCATTACAGAGATACAGGCAGTGGAATTAAAAAAAATGAATTGCCAAGAATTTTTGATGCAGATTTTAGTAAAGGAAGATTTGGCATAGGTTTACATTTTTGTAAAAAAGCTATGGAAAGAATGAATTCGAAAATTAAATGTGTTTCAAAATATGGTGAATATACTGAGTTTATCATATTTTTTTCTAATATTATAAAATAATTAAATGAATAATGAGGAAATAAAATCAAGGTTAATTAATTTAGAGAAGAAGGTTAAGAATAAAAATAATAATAGTCATATAAATAAAAAATCTAATGTACCAATGACTATAATAACAGAATTAATAGCTGGAATTTTTATTGGATGTATAATTGGATACTTTATTGATAATTTTTTTAAAACAATACCTATTTTTATTGTATTGTTTTGTATAATAGGATTTTTTGCTTCTTTATTAAATATGTATAAGAATTTATATAAGTAAAATAATGGCAGAAGTTTCAGTAGATATAATTACCTTAATTAATTACCACACAATGGCAGATAATGAAATTATTAAAAATAGATTTATTGAACATATAAAACATCTTTATCAATATTCTATATTTAAAAATATATTAGATTTAGTTGCAACTAAAGTTTCGCAAAATTCTTTAAAATTTAATATTAAAGAAAAAAGTAATTTTGATTTAGATGAGGGCAATTGTAAAACCATTTATGAGCCATTGTTAGATTCATATTTAAATAATTTTAGACAAGATAGGCGTTATGTAATTACAATTAAAAAAATTGCTTATAATGTTATTATTCATGAAATAGCACATATGGTAGAGAAAGAATTAAATTTAGATTTAAAATACTTCATAAAAGCATTGCATGATGATTTTGAGAATATAAATAGTAATCTTATTATAGTAAAAAATTCTATAGATGAAATACTGATAAAACAGGTTTCTAAGTATAATGTTGAGCAACAAAATTCAGAGTTATTTGCTAGGTTTTTTCAGTTATTTGCAGAATCAAGAGAAATATCTGGATTTCAATCTCAGTATAAATATAGCATTCAAGATATAAGTGGAGTCTTATCCAATTCTACGAGATGGATTGAATTTACTCTAAGTAAATTAATATCAGCAAGATTGGATATTAATATAGTAAATTCATCTAAGAAATTTCTAAAAGACATGAAAAATATAAATCATAAGTGGGCTAAACAAAAAGTTCAGAAGCTTCATAATAGTAATAAAAATAAATTATCTAAATGGACAAAGGCTGTGAAATCAATAAAAGATGTATAATTTGTTAATTATTATGAACAATTTTATAGTTTTATTACTTTAAAAATAGCTTGTTAAATTCATTCCATTCTCTTTTAGACATACCACTATTTTCCTCAGATACACTATGTCCTTGTATCATTTTCTTAATGATTTCTACTCCTGTCTTTGATAAATTAACAGATTCTTTTCTATAGTTAATAAATGCATCATAAGTATAGGGCACCCATTTTGATACTATATCAAGAATTTTATTTGAATACTCTCGTATTTCATATTGAGCATGTGAATCTGCTCTTAATCTTAAGAAATGGAGCAAATTGTTTAAGTCAATTTTCCAATACCACTGCGTATAATAATTTAATGTTAAATTCATTCTAGCTAATTCTCTAGCTATGCCCTCTTTATTTGTATCTTTAATTTCACCGGTTTCTTCATCTAAATTTAATAAATCCATATAATTATCATAACATCTTAGGGCATCTTCTCTTAATATATCTAAAACTCTTTTAGATTGATTGGAATCTAAAGTTCCTTCTCTACCTTGTTTATTAGATTGTGATTGTATCTCTATATTTTTAGGGTCAGGTAAATAAAATTCTTTATCTAAAATTGAGTATCTTGCAGAATATTCATTAACGTTTGCAGTTCTATGTCTTATCCATTGTCTAGCAATAAAAATAGGTAATTTTATATGTAATTTTATTTCACACATTTCAAATGGTGTTGTATGATAATGCCTCATTAGATAATTGATTAACCCTTTATCTTGATTTAGCATTTTGGTACCTTTTCCATAAGATACTCTTGCAGATTGTACAATTGCTGAATCATCTCCCATATAATCTATTACTCTAATGAAACCATGATCAAGCACTTTTATTGGTTCATATAGTATTGCTTCTAAAGCTTGAACAGTTGCTCTTTTTGTATAATATTTTTGATCTTGTGAATTTTTAATTTCGTTATTGTAATTTACTTTTTGTTTCATATTATTACTAATAATTTAAAGTTTATTTTTTTGTACTTGATTAACAAAAATAATTCTATTTAAAATGATGTTATTTAAGCAGTATAAAGAAAAATATAATTAATAAAACAAAAATGAAAGGATTGTCAAAAAAAGATTGGGATGAAAAAATTCAAGTTGCTTATGGGGCGCTACTAAAAAAGTTAGAAGATAATCCTAATTTAGATATTAAGTTAATTAACAAAGCATTTGATATATCCAATGTTTCACATAAAGGCCAATTTAGAGAATCCAATGAACCATATATAATTCATCCGATTGAAGTAGCAAGTATAGTAGCAGATTTAAATATGGATACTTCAACAATTATTGCTGCATTATTACATGATACCATAGAAGATACAATCTTAACATATAAGCATATAAAAGATATTTTTGGTAAAAAAATAGCAGATATAGTTCAAGGAATATCAAAGCTTACAACCATAGAATCAAAAAGTAATATTTTAAGCGCAGAAGAAAGAAAAGTTGAAGATTATAGAAATCTTATGTGTGCTGTTTCAAAAGATATTAGGGTTTTAGTAATAAAGCTTGCTGATAGACTGCATAATATGAGAACACTTAATTGCATTAAAAATTCAAAAAAAAGAAAGAGAATAGCACTCGAAACAATGGATATACATTCTGCACTTGCAGAAAGAATAGGAATTCATAATTTTAAGAATGAATTACAAGATTTAGCTTTTGCTGAATTATATTCTCAGGATAAATTAAGTATTGAAAATCAGTTGAACTTAATTAGAAAGGATGGAGGTGACTTAGTTAATAAGATTGTAGGTGAGCTTAAAAGTGTTTTGATTAGTTCAAATATTAATCTTGTTGATGTTACAGGAAGGGAGAAAAAAACTTGCTCTATTTGGAGAAAAATACAAAATAAAAAATTATCTTTTGAAAATTTATCAGATATCTTTGCATTTAGAGTGATAGTTCAAGATGTTGAAGATTGCTATAAAGCATTAGGTGCAATTCATAATAATTATCATATGGTTCCAGGTGCTTTTAAAGATTATATTAGTACTCCGAAAACTAATGGATATAAATCGTTACATACTATTATTATTGGACCTGAAAGTAAAAGAATTGAAATTCAGATAAGAACTGAAAATATGCATAGAATTGCTGAATTTGGTGTTGCAGCTCATTGGCAATACAAACAACAATTTCCTAATAAAAAAGAGAAGCACTTTAAATGGATAAGTGAAATATTAGCTATTTTACAAAATTCTAATAATCCAAGTGAAATCTTAGAATATTCTAAAATGGAAATGCATTATCATCAGGTATTCTGCTTTACTAATGATGGAAAATTAGTTACTTTGCCTAAAGGAGCAACAGCTCTTGATTTTGCATTTTATATTGATGCTGATATAGGTCTAAAATGTATTGGTGCTATTGTTAATAAAGAAACTGTTCCAATTTCATACCAGTTAGATAATGGAGATCAAGTTGAAATAATTTGTGCTGAAAAAAATAAAGCTTCTGAATTATGGTTAGAAATTCTAAGTACTGGCAAGGCAAAAACAGAATTAAAAAAGTATTTGAGTAATGTTAAAACAGATCATTTTATAGCAATTGGGAAAGAAAGTTATAAAAAATATTTGGATAGTCATAATGTTGAATTTGACGAATCTAAAATTGTATTACCGAAAGATTCTGCGATAAAATGTGAGAATTTAGAGACTCTTTTTTTATTAATAGGGCAAAACAAAGTAAAAACAGCAGATGTAGTTAAAGCATCTTATCATGATTTTAAAAAAGCTCCTAATATAGTTAGTTTCTTTTTTAATATAGTGCAAAAAATAAAGAAAAAATTGAAAAATAATTCGCAAAATTTAATTAATAAAGGTGTTAGTTTATATTTTGCTGAGTGTTGTTTCCCTGTTAAAGGAGAAAAAGCAGTATCATTTTTAGATAAAGAAAAGGGATATTGTATACATAGAGTAGAATGTAATAAAGTGAAATATTTACATAAAGCAAACAAAAAGATTAACTCATTTAACTGGGAGCTATCTGATAACTTTCTATATCAATCTAAATTAATTTTATTAATTTCAAATAAAGTTGGTAGTTTAAGAGAAGCAGTAAATTGTATCTTTGATTTAAATATTAATATTGTCAATATTACTACTACCAATAAGTTTGATGATTTTTTTGAGTGCTCTATTATTATTGAAGTAGAAGATATAAAACAAATAAAAAATTTGTTATCTAAATTTAGTAATCTAGATTTGTTGTATTCATCGATTAGGTATCTTGAGGATTAATTTATAGCTTATTTTAAGTTATTTATTGGTAAAATATATTATAAAATAAGATGACATTTGGATAATTTTCTAATATAAAATTTTACTTTAAATATCTTAATACTTGTTTTGTTAAATACAAAATATAAAATAATAGAGAAAAATTTATACTCTCCAAAATGCACTAAAGCTTATGTTATAAATCAATTATTACAGAAAGAAGATTCTATTTTATATATTGCTAATAATGAAAAAAAGGCTTTAGAGACATACGATAATTCAAAATTTTTTATACCACAAGATATTTTAGTAATTTATTTGCCTGGGTTAAATAGTACCCCATATGATATAGATAGTTGTACAAATTATGGAAATAGAGCAAGTTTATTGCATCAATTAGCCACTAATATAAAATCTAAAAAATTAATTATTTCGAGTATAGCTGGATTAATTCAATATCAAACACCTATAAATCTTATTAAAAACAATAGTAAAAACTTACAAGTTAATAATAAATATAATTTTACAGAATTAATAAAATTTCTCACAAATATAGGCTATACAAGGGTTGATATAGTAGAGGAATTTGGTGAATTTTCTGTGCGAGGAAGTATTATAGACATAATGATTTTTGGTAGTGATTTTGGAATTAGACTAAACTTTATTGATAATATTTTAGAAAATATTAAGAAGTTTGATATAAATACTCAAATAAGTCATTATAAAATTCAGTCAATCAATATTCCTCCAGCACATGAGATTTTTATAGATGAAGAATCTAAAAATTTTCAATTATTAAAAAGTTTAAAAAACTTAGGAGAAAAAAAATTAAAAGAAAAAACGTTGCATCTAAAATCAATATATTATCAAAATCCTAATAGTATTTTTGATTACCTTAATAACATTAAAGTAATAGTTAGAGAAAGTGATTTTGAAGTTAATTTAGATGAATATTGGAAATCAATTAATAAAAAATATAAAAATAATAATAATGAATATGATGATGCATATAATGATTTGATTTCACCTTCCAAAATATATTTACCACCTGTAAATATTAGTAAAAAAATTTCTTCATTATCAAATTTCATTTTAACCAAATTTCATAATTATAATGAAGATGAATTTAAGCAAATTGATAATTTATATTATACAGCAAAACTAAATAAAATATCTGAATTAGATAATTTAAAAAATTTTTTATCTCAAGCTAATAGCAATTTTAATTCTAAAAAAGTTATAATATTTTTCACAAGCAAAGCAAAGCAAGAGCGCATAAAGAAGTATTTTACTCAAAATGATTACAAAATTGATATAATTTCTAATATAGATGAAGCAATTAAAAGCAATAATAAATTTTTCATATCTAAGTTAGCTCTTGAAACAGGATTTATAAGTAAAAATTTTATTTTTATATCAGAAAAAGATATTTTTGGTAAAAGCTTAACTATTAGTAATTCTAGAAAAAAAAACATAAAAAAGTTTACGCAAAATTCTCATAGGTTGTATTCAGGAGAATTAGTTGTACATAAGAAATTTGGCATAGGAAAATATGAAGGTATTCAGGAAATAAAAACAAGCAATACTCTGAAGGATTTTATAAAAATTACGTATTTAAATAATGATAAGCTTTTTATTCCAATTGAAAATTTTGATTTGATAACAAAATATGGGGGTGATAGTGAAAATAGTAATCTAGATCAATTAGGAAAAAGTTCTTGGAGTACTAGAAGAACTAAAGCAAAAAATAAAATTGCAAAAATTGCTAAAAAATTAATTGCAATTGCTGCTGAAAGAAAGATTAAAAAAGGTATTGAATTACATCCTATTTATTCAAGTTATGAAAAATTTTGTAACTCTTTTGAATATATTGAAACTAATGATCAATTATCTGCAATTGAAGATATAATACAAGATTTAGGTTCTGGTGGTGTTACAGATAGATTAATATGTGGAGATGTAGGATTTGGAAAAACTGAAATTGCAATGCGAGCTGCTTTTATAACTGTAAAAGGCGATACACCTTCTCAGGTTGCGATTCTTGCCCCTACCACGCTTTTAGTAGAACAACACAATAGAACATTTTGCACAAGATTTGCTGGATTTGATATAAATATAAAATTTATTTCTAGTAAAAATACTAAAAGTCAAAAAGAAAAAATTAAAAAAGAGTTAAAAAATGGAGAGATTGATATAATTATAGGCACACATGCTTTACTTGCTGATAATATTTATTTTAAAAATTTAGGACTTGTAATTGTTGATGAGGAGCAGAATTTTGGTGTTGCTCAAAAAGAAAAATTGAAGCAGTTAAAAAAGAATGTACATATGTTAACTCTTTCTGCAACTCCTATCCCTAGGACATTGCAGATGTCTTTAGTTGGAATAAGGGATTTAAGTATTATCAGTACCCCACCACTTAACAGGAAACCAATCAAAACTTATATCTTACCTTTTTCTCTAGAAATTTTAAAACAAGCAATTCATAGAGAAAGTAGTAGAGGTGGAATTGTTCTTATTGTAACTCCTAGAATTAAATATATATCTGATATTGAAAAGCTAATAAAAAAGCATTTTTCAAATTTAAGGTATAGTGTTATACATGGACAAGTTGATAATCAATCTATAGATGATACTTCATTAGACTTAAGGAAAAATAATATAGATATTTTAATTAGTACACAGATCATTGAATCTGGGTTAGATATTGCAAATGCTAATACTATTATAATAGATAAATCTAATATGTTTGGCTTATCACAGTTATACCAAATAAGGGGTAGAGTTGGAAGAAGAGCGCAACAAGCGTATGCTTATTTAACTTATGATTCTAAAGCAAAATTTAAGAATGAAATTCAAGAAAGGCTTTCAATAATTCAATCACTTGATCAGCTTGGTTCTAGCTTTAGTTTAGCAACTGCTGATATGGACATGCGTGGTTATGGTAATTTAATTGGAGAGGAACAATCTGGTAATATTAGAGATATTGGAGTTGAGTTATATCAGCATATGCTATTTGAGGCTATAAAGTCTCTTGAACAAGGCAATCAAAACATTGAAGAAGAGGATGATATAAACCCAAAAATTATTACTCAGGATTCTATTTTTATTCCTAAAACTTATATAACTAATGAAAATTTAAGATGTATAACATATAGAAAAATTGCATCTTTAGATAATATTGAGGAATTTGATAAATTAAGTGATGAATTAAATGATAGATTTGGAATGATTCCAAAAGAAGTAAATAATTTAATTGATATTGCAAAAATAAAATTTGCAGCGAAAAAGTGCAATGTAGAAAAAATAGATATTAATAATAAGCAAGCAACAATCAAATTTAGTAAAATAAATATAGGTAACAGTGTAGCTTTAAAATATTTTGAGTTACTTAATACCCTTTTAAAAGATAAGGCAAAGTGTGTGATTTATAATAATTAGGCATATTAATTATATTTAGTTTATCTTTATTAATCAATTTTCAATCTTGTATTTATTTCATCTTTTTTTTAGAGTTTGACTTTTTTTAGATAATTTTTTATTGTTTGTTTGTATTTACAATAAAGTTACAAGCTTCTGGGGGGGTATGAAAAAGCAAGTTATATTAATAATTGATGATAATAGGTTTGCTAGAAATATATTATCGAACATTTCATTAAGCTTGGGCTTTGATGTTATTGTAGCAGCTGATGGCCAAGAGGCATTAGAGATTTTGCAGCATCGTAAGCATGCTGTGGATATTGTAATAACAGATCATAATATGCCTATAGTTAAAGGATTACAATTTGCTATAAGTTTTAAGATGATAAAAAAGTATGAGAAGGTGCCTATTATCCTATATACTCAAGAAAGTAATATAGATTATAAGGAGAATATTAATTATGATATTTTTGACTATATATTTAATAAATCTGCATCACTTAAAGAAATTGTATACAAGGCAAAGGAATTGAATGATTTAAAAGGTTTGAGAAAAGATGCTATAAAATTACACAATGATATTATTAAAGAATTAAAAATTGTTTTATTAGACTTAGGTGCAAATTTATTAAGTATATCAGGAAGAATAAAAACCATACCTTCTATTTATAGTAAATTAAATAACAATACTCATGTTATAGATAATATAAAAGATATTTTGGGATTCAGAATAATAGTGAAAACTATAAAAAATTGTTATAAAGCACTAAAGCTTCTTAAAAAAGAATACAATTGTTTAGATAATAGAATTAAGGATTATATAAAGCATCCAAAAGATAATGGCTATCAATCAATACATATGGTTATTACCGGTCCTTTCAAAAAAAATATGGAGATTCAAATTAGAACAAGTGAAATGCATAATATAGCTGAAAATGGATCGGCATCTCATTCAATATATAAAGATAATATTCAAAATAAGGAAAAATAGGAAAAAAGTTATTTGCTGTACAGAGATAAATAAAATGATAATCCTATATTAAATTATTTTAATGTGTAGGTGAGGCAAATATTATGATTAAATATTTAAAGAATGTAATTTTATTCTATTTTAGCTGGGCTATTAGCATGATTTTTTAGAAACTCAATAAGGTCAACTCTATCTTCAATTTTTTTAATTCCTGCAAATGCCATTTTTGTCCCTGGAACATATTTTTTTGGTGATTTTAAATAATTAAATAATTCTTGGGCACTCCAAATATCTCCTAAATTACCTTTATTACTCATTGCTGATGAATATGCAAAACCACTTTTTGATGCAACTTTGGAATTTAGAATATTCCAAAGATTTGGTCCTATTTTATTTGCCTCCCCTCTATTTATTGTATGACATATAGAGCATTTTTTGAATATTGATTCTCCATTTTTATAATTAGCTTTACTAAATAATACTTTTAAATCTAAAGTACTTTCATCTATTTCCTCAACTTTATTAGTACCATCATGATTACCTTCTGGAATATCAATTTTATAACCTTTGGTTTTAATTGGAATATTAGGGTAATATATTAAATCCCCAATATTAATGCAAAAGACAATAGCAAAAATAGCTAAAGCTATAGATAAAATAATCTTGTCAAATTCGTAATTATTCACTTATAAAAATTTTTTTAATATTTTCTTTTTATATAAGCTCTAAACTTAAAGCAAGCTTATTTTTATTAAATTTTTCTACTTAATAGCTCGCTTTAAAGCTAGCCAATCTCTCATTCCTAAATCTTCTTCAAAGCCCAATAGGTCAGAATTACTTTTTTTACATATTTCACTACTTGGAAATATTAAATTTTCTTTTCCTGCACTAAGTGTTGCAATTTGAACTCTGCATGCTTTTTCTAAATGATTGGTATAATACATTGCCTCATGAATAGTTTTGCCACAGGTGAGTGTTCCATGATTTTGTAAGAACATTATATATTTATCCTCTAAATCATGAACAATTTGTTCACCTGAATCTTCTGTTAAAGCTAAAGAATTATAATTGTGATACCTAACTTGTCCATAAAAGTGAAGTGCAAATTGGCTAATAGGTAATAAACCGCCTTTCATACAAGAAACAGCAACTCCAGGGATGGTATGGAGATGAAATATAGCATTTATATCAGGTCTATTTTTGTAAATTATAGAATGAATTATATATCCAGTCTTATTGTATTGATATTCTTCTCCTTCTAGTATTTTTCCACTGAAATCAACTTCTAATAAACAAGTTGGTTCAACTTCTGAAAAAAGCATGCCAAAAGGATAAATGTAAAAAGTATCACCTTTGCTACTGCGTGCTGAAAGGTGTGTATAAGTTAAGTCATCCATTTTTAAATAAGCTAAAATTTTATATGCTGTAGCTAGATTTTCTTTTAAAGTCCTGTCTTTCATATTTTTATACTTTATTTAGTGTAGTTACATAGCAATTTGGTGTTTCGTACAGCTTAATTTTTGAGCATCTTACGGATTCATCATTAAAAATTTTTGGACATACTTCAAGCAATAAAAAATTTGCCATATTTTCAGCTGTTGGATTTTCATTTAAATAAAATATTTTTTGACCAGTGATATTTGATATTAAGTTTCCTAACTTTTGGTCTTTAATATTTAAAATGGTATTATGATCCCAATTTGAATTTAGCCAATTATTTAGTTTTTGTTTAATTATACTAAAGTCAATTACCATACCTAAATCATTGAGTTGCTCTGATTCAAATGTTGCTTCTAAAGTGTATCTATGCCCATGAAGCATTCTACATTTTCCTTTATGTCCAATAATTCTATGTGCAGAATCAAAGCCTATAATTTGGGTGCATTGCATTGTAAAAATCTTGCTATATATAGTTTAAACAGTTATTTTACATAAATAATGATTATAATACAATGTTATGGCGATTAGTAAAATTAAACTTGATAAGCTTGAGATATTTATGGCTAATCCCAGAGGTTTTTGTGCAGGTGTTGAGCGTGCTGTAGAAATTGTTGAGCTTACACTTGCAAAGTATGGTGCACCAGTATATGTGAGGCATGAGATAGTACATAATAGATATGTAGTTGAAAATTTGAGGAATAAAGGAGCAATTTTTGTTGAAGAAATAGCAGAAATACCTGATAATGCTGTAACTATTTATTCTGCACATGGTGTAAGTGAGAAAGTTGAAAATGAATCGAGACTCAAGCATCTAAAAATCATAGATGCTACATGTCCTCTCGTTAAAAAAGTGCATCTTCAAGCTCAGAAATTTGAAAAAGTAGGAGATAAAATTATAATAATAGGACATAAAAATCATCCAGAAATTGAAGGTACAAGTGGTAGAGTAAAGCAAGAGGTTTTTATAGTGGAAAATATACAAGATGTAGAGAAAATTCCTTTTTCAAAAGATGAAAGTATTTCATATGTTACTCAGACTACTCTGAGTGTTGATGATACTAAAAATATAATAGATGCTTTAAAAAATGCGTTTCCAAATATTAAAGGCCCAGAGCTAAAAAATATATGCTTTGCTACACAAAATAGGCAAGATGCAGTCAAAAAGCTTGCATCATTTGTTGATACAATTTTTGTAATTGGGGCAAAAAATAGTTCAAATTCAAATAGACTAAGAGATATTGCAGAAAGTTGTGGAACTAAAGCTTATTTATTGAACGGAGAAAATGACAATATTTCAGATTTACTTCATAATAGTACAAAATTAGGAATAACTGCAGGTGCATCTGCTCCTGAAATTTTAGTTTCTAATTTAATTGCAAAAATAAAAAAAATGAGAGATGTAAAAATCACTCATGTGGAAGGTATAGAAGAAAATGTGAAATTTAATATTCCTAGAGAATTAAGGTAATTAGAATTATTGATCAAATAAGATTTTTTATGACCTTATATTAATAAAAATTTTATAATTATTAACTTGTCGTTATTTAATTTGAATAAAAATATAATCTACTCTAAAAGCTTTTCAAGCTTATTGTTGAAATCATGGATTTTTGTGTCTACAATGAAAAGATATATGATTTATAGTGGGGTTTTTTTATGACTAAAATAAAGCTAAGAGGGATAGATCTATTAAAAGATTCTTTGTTAAATAAAGGTACTGCTTTTTCTGAACAAGAGAGGGATTTATTTGATTTAAGAGGATTTTTACCACCTGGGATAGAAGATCAAGAAGTACAAGTTAGTAGAGCAAGGATGCAACTTTCTCATATGCCTAATGATTTAGCTAAGTACATATGTTTAGCAAATTTACAATCACAAAATGAGACGATATTTTATAGGCTTTTAATGAGTGATCCAGCAAGATATTTACCTATTGTTTATGACCCGACTGTTGGTGAAGCATGTACTAAGTTTGGTCATATTTATAGAGCTTCTAGAGGTTTATATATTTCCATAAAAGATAAGGGGAAAGTTAAGGATATTTTAAGTAAGTGGCCAAGGAAAAATGTGAAATTTATTGTGGTGACAGATGGGGAGAGAATATTGGGTTTAGGTGACTTAGGCGTGAATGGAATGGGGATTTCAATAGGAAAACTTGCTCTTTATACAGCTGTTGCTGGAGTTCCTCCAGAAGCACAGCTTCCAATATTTTTGGATGTTGGTACAAATCGTGAAAAATATTTAAATGACCCTCTTTATATGGGATTGAGGCATCCACGTGTTGATCATAAGGATTATATTGAATTAATGGATGAATTTGTAGATGCAGTTCAAATTGTATTTCCAAAGTGTTGCATACAATTTGAAGATTTTGCAAACTATAATGCTATTCCTTTGCTTGCTAAGTATAGAGATAAAGTATGTATGTTTAATGATGATATTCAAGGAACAGCTTCAGTAACTGTTGCAGCTTTTTATGCAGCTCAAAAATATACAGGAATGAAAATTAGTGATCATAAGATACTATTTTTAGGTGCTGGGTCTGCAGCTAGAGGTATTGCTGATTTATTATGCTATGCTATGGAAGAGGAGGGGTTATCCACTCAAGAAGCAAGAAAGCGTTGCTGGATGTTTGATACAAAGGGATTAGTAGTGGAAAGTAGAAAAAGACTTGAAGAGTTTAAAAAGCCGTATGCCCATAAACATAAAGGTTCTGATAATTTTATTAACTGTGTTAAGGAATTAAAACCTACAGCTATAGTCGGTGTAAGCACTTGCCCAAATCTGTTTACTAAAGAAGTTTTAGAGGCTATGGCAGAATTCAACGAAAGACCTTTGATATTGCCTCTTTCTAATCCTACTTCACAAGAAGAATGCACTGCAGAAGAAGCTTATCGCTATAGTAAAGGTAAAGCACTTTATGCAGCTGGAGTTCTTTTTGATCCTGTCAATCTTGGTGATAAAACTTATTATCCTGCACAGGCAAATAATTTATGGATTTTCCCAGCTGTAGGTATGGCAATATATGCAACTGAAGCAAAGTTTGTAACTGACAAAATGTTTTTAATTGCAGCACAGACTTTAGCTCAGCAGTTAAATGCTGAAGAGTATAATAAGGGTACTTTATTACCTTCTACTTCTAGGATACTTGAAATTGCTCTTGAGATCTCGGTAAGTGTAGCTAAGGTGATTTTTGATGATGGTTTAGCAAGAGTTGAACGTCCTGATTATGACTCTCATATATTGCAGTTTATAGAGAAAAGAATGTATCATCCTTTTTATAAAGACTATTTGTAGGGGGTTGATATGGAGCAAAAATTTAGGCAAGAGAGTGATTCAATTGGAACAATTCAAGTTCCATCTGATAGGTATTGGGGTGCACAAACTCAAAGATCATTAATTCATTTTTCTATAGGAGAAGATATAATTCCAATAGAAATGATTCATTCTATGGGGATTTTGAAGAAATCAGCAGCTTTGGCTAATTTTGAGTTAGGGCTATTGAATAAAGAAAAAATGGATTTAATAGTCAAGGCGTCAGATGAAATAATTGCTGGAAAGTTGGATAACCACTTTCCTTTGCATGTTTGGATGACTGGGAGTGGAACTCAGAGTAATATGAATATTAATGAGGTAATATCAAACAGGGCTATTGAATTGGCAGGTGGTATTATGGGGACAAAGAATCCAATACACCCTAATGATCACGTAAATATGTCACAGTCTTCTAATAATACTTTCCCAACAGGTATGTGTATTGCAATTGCAAAAATAGTTTTAGACAAACTACTTCCTGCGCTAAAGAAGATTACTGATGGATTTTGGAAAAAGAGTAAAGAATGGTCTGACATTGTGAAAGTTGGGCGTACTCATATGCAAGATGCAGTACCTCTTACATTGGGACAAGAATTTTCTGGATATGCGGTGAATTTAGAGGAAGCTTATGAAAGGATAGAATGGGCACTCAAAGATGTATATAAACTTGCTATAGGAGGAACTGCTGTTGGAACAGGAATCAATACTCATCCAGAGTTTTCTGAAACAGCTGTCAAAAATATAAAAAAATTTACTAATATTCCGTTTGTTTCTGCAAAGAATAAATTTGCTGTTCAGGGATCACATGATGCTTTGGTAGCAATGAGCGGGGCAATTAAAACATTAGCCTGCACGTTGCTGAAAATTGCAAATGATATCAGGTTGTTAAGTTGTGGACCTAGAGCAGGATTTCATGAACTAATTATTCCTTCAAATGAACCAGGCTCATCTATTATGCCTGGCAAAGTTAATCCAACGCAGTGTGAAGCTATGTCGATGGTTGCAATACAAGTAATTGGTTATGATAATGCTGTATCACATGCTGGTGCTGGTGGATATCTTGAGATGAATGTTTATAAACCTTTGATATTACATAACATTGTACAGTCGGTAAAAATAATTTCAGATAGTTGTTTAAACTTTACAAAATATCTACTTGAAGGAACAAAACCTAATAAAAAAAAGATAGCTTACTTTTTGGATCAGTCTTTAATGCTAGTGACTGCACTTAGTCCAGTTATAGGATATGATAAAGCTTCTAAACTAGCACATTACGCAGATGATAATGACTGTACTTTAAGAGAAGCAAACAAGAAGCTTATGTATTTGAAAGAGGAAGAGTTAGAAAAGTATTTGCTTCAGGCTGTTAAATTTTAAACATTATTGCAAATTATAAAATCTTAAACTTTTGATAAATTCAATATTTTATTGCATAATATTTTTTTGTGTGTATAATGCGCTCACATATTATTTAAAACTTATAAATAGTGTGTGGTGCATAAAGAGTAATATATGTGCTATTTATAAATGGAGGTATCATGGGGATAGAAAAAATTTGGTCCTATACTATAAAGGGGAATATTAATAAAAAATCCAGTTTAGACAAATACGAGGGCAGATTAAGCGAAAAAACAGTAACTTTACCATTAGTTTTTCAGATTGGTAACCCAGAAGATAATTTATTTGGCTACATAGATTATAAATCTCTTGGTGATAAAATAGATAAAGCATATCTAATTTATGCACTAAAAAAATGTTCTCAGGGTTTGCCATATACTGAAGGCAGTGCAATAAATCAACAGACAGTAATCAAGGGAGGTAGTGGAAGATATGCCATAAAATTGTTTATGTTAGGTGATATTAGAATAGATTCAAATACTGTCTTAATAGGTCCTAAAGATAAAGGTTTTGCTAAATTAATAATTTTTAATACTGTTCACAGACATGGTACTCTAGAGGAAAAATCATTTTATGCACAGAAGCAAAGCGTAGCCGAAATCTTTGTTAATTACAGTGAAAAGGAAATTACTGAGATAACACAACAGCCAGTATACAATGAGTCAACAACAGTATTAATTAGATATGCACTTGCATATAATTCTGAATTTTTAAAAATGCTATTGCAAGAAAATGATACAGATATAAAAGAAAAACTTGCGTATGATCAAGATAATGGTGGATTTTCTATAATACACTTATTAGTAAGTATGTGGGAACCAAGACAAGGTGAAAAATATATTGATAAAACAGAAGCAAAAGGAGTAACTAATGAAAACTGGCGAGAAGTATTTAATTTGGCACTAAATAACGTAAAACCGATTGATATAGAGCAACGAAATTATGATAGTTTATTAAATTTATTAGGAAGAATTATTAAAACCAATAACTTAAGGATTTTAGAGCATATTCAACACCCTGATCATACTAATTGGAAACAATTTTTACAAAAATATCAATGGGATCAAAAAGAGAGCCCTTTGAAATTCTATTTAGAAAATCCTGAATTAATTAAAAAAATAAATCCAGAGTTACTTAAGTTTATAATTGATCTTAACCCTAAATGGTTATTTCAAGCTGTTGGTGAGGACAAAAGTTATTTTGAACATTTTGCAAAGGTGTTATATGACAATTATCCTGATGAAAATAATCAGATTACAGCGCCAAAAAGTATCAAGGGTAAAGCAAAAACCAAATCTCCACAAAAATCAGATGCAAATGATGAATGTGATCAAGACAATCAACGGAAGTTAGTAAAGGTATTAGGAGCATACAATTTTTTAGAAGGAATTAATTTTGGAAAAATGGTGGCTGAATTTAATGGATTTAAATTGCAATTTTACTATGATTTGGTTTTCAAAAAGATAAATAATATAGAATTTGAGACAGGAGATCCAATAAATCAAAAAATTAGTAAATTAATAAAAGTTAGAGAGATTTTTTGGAAGTTTTTTAATCTGGATACTAAAAAGTGTGTGTTGGAAAATTTGCTATCTATAGAAAATCTAAAAAATTTAGATAAAGCGAATGAAGATAAACTTTTTACATTATTTAAAGATTTACCTGAGCATCAAGAATTATTTTTTAATCAATATAATCAAAATCAAGGTAATGATAAGCGTATTTATGAGTTATTTATATACAATAATAAGGAAAATAGAGATGTACTCAATAAGCATAGTGCTCTATTTATAAAATTTGCTTTTTTAGAAGATACATCATTAATAATACAGTTTATAAATACTAAAATTGATATAACACAAATAATACGTGACATTCAATCTGGTAGGCTAGCATTGCCAACAAATGATAATAATGCTTCTTCTACTAATCCAATTAAAACGTTAGCACAATTTACTAATAATTTTGCTACCTTGGAGGCAGAGGATATAGAAATACTAATTCATGAGCTTCTTAATAAACGCGTATATTATCTGACGCCAAAAATATTACTCAAATTAGCAAATCACAAAAGTATACTAGAATTGCTTAAAGATGAAATTGGTGATGTTGTAAATTATATTGGCCAGGCTGCATTACGTATAGCTGTAGAACAGCAAAGCAGTGGGAATAATACAGTAGATCTAGATGACAGTGGAGAAAAAATAAAAAATTTAATTAGTATAGGTTTGAATCCTTATATAAGGGAGGAAGGTTGTTTTTTGAGTACATTTAATTTGTTATGCAAAAGTGCTAATAACCCAGGAGTTCTACAAGTGATAAAAACAGTAAATGATATTTATCCCATAAAAAATGCTTTGAAAGAATTTCCTATAGTTGAAGATGTATTATGTCTATTACCTATATACGAAGAAAGTTTTGATGATAGCGTTACACAATTAGACTCCTGGATAGATACAATGGCAATGTTATTACCTAAACAAGACAATAATCAAGCAGATAGGTTAACAAATTCTAATTTATTAGAAAAATTCGCTTTTCTTATTATTTTGGGAAAAAAGGATTTTTTCTACATAATGAAATTAGTAATTTTCAGAGATTAATTCGTGAAAAAGAAATAACAGATAAGAAAGGAAATCCATTAAATATTACGAGTCAAAGGAATATAGTAGAAGGTTATAGAAAATTAGCAGTAGCAACGCATCCTGATAAAAATGGGTCAGCTGATGAATTTTTAGTAATTAACAGCTTATATAACAACTTGTCTGACTCTGCATCGGAATCACTTAAAATGAAAGAAAAAGAATTTTTAGTGCGTACACAAAGCTATATAACTAAAGCAAACAAGCTTGTCAGTGTGGGGTTTTTAACATTAAAATTACTTTCTTCTCATATAGATTTAATTATATCTGAACCTAATTGGATGAATATATTTGAGATCTCTAAAAATGTTATCTCAATAGCTAGTTTATTTAACCCTTCTTCAGCAATATTAAGTTATGGTGTATATTCATTTCTTACATATCAATTTATACAAGATACATACAATTTAGATATGTATGCAGCAGCAACACAATTACTCTACAATGCTGGAAGTATATATTTAACTTCTTTTGCAGACCCAAGTTATTGCAAAATATTATTTGGAGCTTCAACAGCTTTATTAACTCTAAATGGTGCAGTTAATACAGGTTATAAATTATTCCCTAAGTTTATTTCTCTGATCAAAAACACGGCGGATAAAGGAGGTGTGACTGAACAATACGAATATGCAAAGTTTTGCCAAAGAGAAGGAAATAACGAATGTGCAGCAAAATATTTAAAAAAAGCAGCTGATAACAATCATATTGAAGCACAATATTATTATGGACGTACTTGCGCAGAACAAAAAGATGCTGAATGTGCAGCAAAATATTTAAAAAAAGCAGCTGATAACAATCATGTTGAAGCACAAATTGAATATGGAAGTATTTGCGCAGAACAAAAAGATGCTGAATGTGCAGCAAAATATTTAAAAAAAGCAGCTGATAACAATCATGTTGAAGCGCAAATTGAATATGGAAGTATTTGTATAGAACAAAAAGATGCTGAATGTGCAAAAAAATATTTAAAAAAAGCAGCTGATAACAATCATATTGAAGCACAATATTATTATGGACTTTTTTGCAAAAAAGAAAAAGATGCTGAATGTACAAAGGAATATTTAAAAAAAGCAGCTGATAATAATCATGTTGAAGCGCAATATAGATATGGATTGTATTGTAAAATGATAGAAAGAGATACTGAATGTGTAAAAAAATATTTAGAATTAGAAGACAATAATAATATGGTTGAATTATAGCGATGAAATGATTTTGTACATATAGAGAAAATAAGATATAGCGCATAATGTGCTAACAAAGCTAAGGGCCCAAAAAAATGAAATAGGTGAATAATGTGTATAAAAATGCAAGAACATTATGATAGCTCCTCCAATTATCCAATAAAAAATTAGCATTGAAATGAGTGGAAACACAGTTTTGCGCAAACCTCTTAATACAGACATAAACATTATTGCACATGAGTCTGTTAATAAAAAAACTAACATTGGATATATGTATAAAATGCTGATATTTATAAAACGTTGCTCTGTAAAGAAGAACTTCAGGTAATATTGTTTCAATATAAAAATTAGTACAATGCTTAAGGTAATTATAGAGATGCCGATAAGTAACATGTTTTTTATTATTTTAGATATATTGATTTTGATAGTCTTATTGGAATAATTTTGTCCAATAATAATGATAGCTCCTTGGCCTACAGCTAATGGCCATATAAGAAATAATAAGATTATTTGTATTACTATTTGATATGAAGTTATGTATTCAATAGCATATTTTTGAGTTACAAGGATTAATACTGTAAAAAATACCGATTCTACACTATAAACCAAACTCATAGGTACACCTTCTTTTAAGATTTCTATAATATAGTGAAATTTTAATCTCATATTTTTCAATGTTTTTGGAAGTAATTTATTTTTCCAAGTAAAATATAATAAGTGAAACAGTGTATACCAAAATGATAAGGCAGCAGCATAAGCGAATCCTGAAGCTCCCATATGAAATGGGTGCCATGAAAATATTATTGTAAATAAAGCACAGATTATAAAGCCATTTATATTAGTGATACTAATTATTTTAGTTTTTTTAAATGATAATAAGTGAAATCTTAATGTAGTAGAAAACACAAAAGCTGGGATACCAATTATATAAGCACACAAAAATAAATTAACATTATATTGTAGTTCAGGTGATATTTTGAAAAAATCTGAAAATTTAGGAAAGATAAAAAGAAGGAATGAAATAATACTTATTATAATAAAGCTAATTACAATATATGGGAGAAAGTAATTACTAAAAATAGTAGATATATTATTTTGATGAGTATTAATAATACTAATTGCTGAAAGAAGACCTATTATTACCATTGTAATGGTTTGGATAATGCCAATACCAACAGCAAAAGATGCTATGGCCTGCGCATTAACTTGATTCATTACATAAGTTGCTATAAATATTCTACCGAAAACTGCTAATTGTATAAATAAAACTGGAAAAGCAATGTGTAAAATATCTTTTCTGATAGAGAAATCAGTTGCTAAATTGTTCATTATTTTCTCTCATCAATAATATTGCGTATTTTTCCAGTTTTAGAATTCCTTGTAATTGAGCCATATGGTAAGATATTGATAAAAATGTCTCCAACAAGCTTTTTATTGATTAGATTTTTTATTATTGTGACAGAAGATATTTCATTATATAAAGCTTCTTTTAGTCCCTTAGAAACTTTTTCCTGATTTTTAATTTCTGAAATAATTGTTACATAATCAATGCCATTTGTATTATTAATTAGTACTTGGAAATGTGATGATAATTCTTCAAATTTAGCTATTGCATTTGCAAAAAATTCAATCGATATAGTATCGGTTCCTATATTTATATTATCATCACAACGTCCTAGTAGTTCGAATTTTGGATCAGTGGAATGACATTGGCAATTTTGATCTAACATTCTGCCTATATCTCCAATTTCATATCTAATTAATGGCATTAATGTTCTGTCTAGGTTAGTAACGACTATACGACCTTGTTCACCAAATGATACGGGATTATTATTATTAAAGTTTAAAATTTCAAGATATTGCATGTTAGAATGGAGATGATATTCATTATCACCACAAAAAATACATTGATAGCCTATTGCTCCTGTATCACTGCTAGTATAACCAGTTGATTGAAAATGTTTTACCTTAAGAATTTTTTTTATATATTTTTTAGCACCTTCATACAAATGTTCGCCACCAATAATAATTCTAGGTATACAAATATCTTTAATATTTTTTTCTTCTATATAATGTGCAAGAGAAGCTATTTGTGTAGGTATGCCAAGCAAAGCTGTGATTTTGAATCTGCGTATCATTTCGATTAAGAAATCTTGTTTATAACTTTCTCCAAGGCTTAATATACAGCATCCAACGTGTTTTAGCGCTATATTGAATATAGTCATCCCTGGCCATAAATCTTCACCTGTTAGTAAATTTGCTACCACATCATTCTTTTGTAAGCCACACACTTTCAAGCCTTTTGCTAGCATTTTTGCATTTGTGTTATTTTCTTCATATGAACGAAAAACAAATTTGGGGGCTCCTGTGGTGCCTCCGCTTGTAAAAATATAACAAAACTCTAATTTATCAGTAAGTAAGCTGCATTTTGCATTAGACGTATGTTGTTTTAGTGTACTTCCTTTTAATATTGGTAATTTATCAAGTTCGTCTAAAGTTTTTATTTTGTCTATGGGAAGTGTTTTAGAATAATATTTTGAGTATTTTTTTGCATATGAAATAACATAATTTAAATTACGTATTATATGATTTTTATGGCTGTAATTTTTTTTCACCACATTTATTATACAACCTCCTTGTTCAGATACATTTACTATATCACCTGAAGATACTCTAAGAAATCCGGCCCCAAGAAAGTTTTTATTATAATTAGCAAAAAATCCGACAATATGCATGTTTGCAAAATCTATATTATTGTTGTATTTTGTATATATGGGAACTTTTTTTTGAAATATATAAGGTTGTATTATATAATCTTGGCATTCATTTTTTAGGATATTTTTAATTAATTCAGCAGAGTGAGTTTTACCAACATACATTCCAACACCTTTACCCCCTCCATATTTTTTTAGCACCCAATTATTTTTATTAGATACTACTTCTTTGTTAATTTCATTATTAGGCAAATAAGTTTGTATAATATATTTATTGAGTATTTTAAATTCTTCCATTGAGATATATCGCAACATTATCTCTGGTTTTGAGAAAGCAGCTAAAAGACGTTTATCATGTCCAATTAATATTGTTCTTAAATCATTAATATAATTTGTTTTAACTAAAGCTTCTAAAAAATTATCACTCAAACTTAATAATTCATCTTGGTGTAGTTCAATAATAAATTGTTCACATATTTGTCCTTTAAATAATAATTTACCATCAAATACTGTTAACTCATTAGGAATTAGAGATATTTGTTTTTGTTTTATTTTTGAATTTTCTTTTAAAATATTTTCTAAAAAATTCATATCATAACCTTTTTCTCGATCACGCAGTATAATTATAGGTTTAGATAGATCAAAATTTTTTAATACCAAGTTTATAATGTTATGGTATTGGTTAATTGAGACTTAATCTGATATACCAGTTTTATTATAAATATCTCTTAAAAATTGAGCTACAAGTATACCATTAAATGGAAATCTTGCGTTAATTTCACATATTTTAATTCTATTGTCTGTTGTAATTAAAAAATCTGGACGTATGGAACCTAATTTATAAGTAATTTTTGAACATTTCTCTAATAATATCAATGCTTTGTTTGATAATTTTAAAATACTTTGCACATCTTTATCGTGAAAATAATTTTTAATTATAGCATCAAGTGCAATAATTATAATGTTATTAGCTTCTTCAATTTGTTCTATTACATCATAATCAAATATTATAGGGTAAGGGTTAAAATTTTTTCCATATCTGTCAAAAGACATTTTATAAGATAATGATTTTAATAATTTATCTTTGTCTTTAATTAAATTTTTTTTAAATGGAACTAAGTGTTGTAATTTTTCTTTTTGTTTCATGGCTTTTTTTGGTAAATTCTGTTTTTATAAATTTATCAAAATTTGTGAAAAATCTTGCGCGGATAAGATGTCTGTTTTTATCCTTTATTTCAGTTCTTGCATGTAAAAAACGCCTGTTATTTAGTAATATTAATTGCCCTGTTTTTAGTTCAAATCCTCTATTGATAATAGGGGAATGGCAAAGTTCATCAAATTCATCTAAAGCATTTTTTATCTCCTTTGATAAGCCTCTTTGATCTATGATAGATCTTCTATATCGTATATTAAAATTTTCATCTATTATCTTAGCGTGTATATATTTCACTCCTTTTTTAAATTCCTCTGGTATGATAAATTTTACAGATTCCTTTTGAAGAGTGGTTAATGATTTTTTAGATAAGTGTTGAATTAATGTTAGTCCGTCAATTAATAAATTTTTTCCACCACCAAATTTATCATGATTTACTACGTAAAGTGCTATAAAATCTGGTATTTTTTCTTCATAAGAACAATCTGTATGTAATACAAATTCATTTAACTGATGTGATCTTGCTAAATACTCTCCATTGTTATTTTGTACAGGTTTTACATCCCATAAAATAACACCTTCACCATTATGACTATGTAGTATTCCTCCTATAGAATTTACGACTTTTACTAAAGTATTGGCAGTTTTTTCCTCATAATTAAGATTAATAATCAATATGCCAGATCTATTAAGTATATATTGATATAGTGTTTTTGGTATTTTTTGGTTATTAGAGCTTAAATTTTGATAGCATATGGCAGGAATTTTTAATTGATAGCTATCTGCATAAATATTATTTACTGACATTTTTAACTCCTTATATCAGTTAGATATACATATTTTTTATTTTCTTTCCCATTATTTATTAATAAATTTTACTAATGTTTATAGCAATGCTTTTTTGTATGCTTTAAATGCTTTGAATTTTCTTTGCAATACTCAATAGCTTTTTCTAAGTCTTTTAATAACAAATCTGCCATTTCATAACTAAATCCTTCACGTATAACAATTCTCATAACAACTACATCTGTTAGATTATCTGGTAAAGTATATGCTGGTACTTGCCATCCAGTATAATTTAATCTTTCGGATAATAAGAATAAATTAAAATCAACTTTGTCTTTTACTTTCCAAGAAACAACAGCAATGTCATTTCCTTCGCTAATAATGTCAAATATCTCATATTTCTTTAGATTCTTTGCTATATTATTAGCTATTTCTCTAGATTCTTCATGAACCTTTTTATAACCTTCAAACCCTAGTCTAACAAAATTGTAATATTGGCCTATGACTTGGCTTGCAGATTTTGAAAAATTTAAAGTAAATGTTGGCATTTTGCCACCAAGATAATTTACATTAAATACTAAATCTTCTGGCAAATCTTTTTTATCTTTCCAAATTGCCCAACCTACTCCTGGGTATACTAGTCCAAATTTATGTCCTGAGACATTTATAGATTTTACCCATTTCAATCTAAAATCCCACTTTAATCTTTTTTGCAAAAATGGTGCAACAAAGCCACCACTTGCTGCATCAACATGAATTGGAATTTCAAGATTGTGTTTTTTATTAAATTTATCAATTTCTTTATTTAATTTTTCTATAGGTTCATATTCACCAGTAAATGTACTTCCTAGTATGCCTACTATACCAATAGTATTTTCATCACAAAGTTTTACAGCTTCTATGGGGTCAATAATATAACGTCCTTTTTCAAGTGGTACTTGCCTCATTTCAACATCCCAGTAATTACAGAATTTTTCCCAGCAAATCTGAGTATTAATTCCAGTGATTAGATTTGGTTTAAAATTTTTGTTTCCTTTCTTTAATTGCATTTTTCTTTTCATAGCAAGGCCTGCAAGCATACATGCTTCACTTGATCCAGTTGTAGAGCAACCAATCATATTATCAATATTAGGAACATTCCATAGTCTTGCAATAATCTCAACACAACGATTTTCAATTTCCGCAGTTTGAGGGTACTCATCTTTATCAATCATATTTTTATTTGCAACTTCACCCATTAATTTAGCAGCTTCAGGCTCCATATAGGTAGTTACAAAAGTTGCTAAATTTTGTTTAGCATTTCCATCTAATATTAGTTGATCTTTTATCATATTATAAGCTAATCTAGCATCTAAACCCTTATTCATAATTTTATGATTTTTTGCTATATCTCTATTTGTTTGATGATTTTCCATTTTAATTTATATTTAAGTATATATCCTTTAATCTAAACATAGATAATAATTGAATACAAAATATTTAGAGACTAAGTTTTAAAAACTTAGATATATTGAAATGTAAGATTCTTGTACCTATATTAATAGTAACAAAAATTTTTAATTTATAATTTTATGAATTTTGATAAATTTACTGATAATTCAAAATCTATAATTCAACAGGCGCAAGCTTTTGCTTTATCTAAAAATCATCAGCAATTTAAACCTGAACATATTGCGTATATTTTAATAGATAAAGAAGATGAAATTTGTAGAAGGTTAGTTAGTTTATGTGATGTTGATCCTAGTCAAATTGTAAAAAAGATTGTTGAATATTTAGATAAATTACCAACTATAACAGGTT
This sequence comes from Rickettsiales endosymbiont of Trichoplax sp. H2, assembly GCF_009690945.1. NCBI lineage: Bacteria > Pseudomonadati > Pseudomonadota > Alphaproteobacteria > Rickettsiales > Rickettsiales endosymbiont of Trichoplax sp. H2. Next base: position 295,988 of record NZ_NPHZ01000002.1, on the reverse strand, counting down.
CAAATCAGTTATATTTATCCAATGAAAATGCAAAAATATTAGTTTTAGCAGAGCAAATTGCAAAAAAGAGAGGAGATAGTTTTGTTAGCACGGAAAGTATATTGCAAGCTATGACTGAGATAAAGGATACTGAGATTTATAAAATTTTATCGAAAGAGGGAATAGATTCATTAAAAATTTCATCTGCAATTGACCAAATGAGGAAAGGTAGAGTAGCTGATACGGCAAATGCTGAAAATACCTTCGAATCTCTAAAAAAATATACAAAAGATATAACACAGTATGCTGCAGAAGGTAAGATAGATCCAGTAATAGGGAGAGATGAAGAAATTAGAAGAGCGATACAAGTATTATCAAGAAGAACCAAAAATAATCCTGTTTTAATAGGTGAGCCAGGAGTTGGTAAAACTGCTATAATAGAAGGATTAGCTCAAAGAATTTACACAAATGATATTCCAGAAAGTTTAAAAAATTTAAAATTATTATCGTTAGATTTGGGAGCGTTGATTGCTGGTGCTAAATATAGAGGTGAGTTTGAAGAAAGATTAAAGTCTGTATTAAATGAAATATCTAGGTCTTCTGGGCAAATAATATTATTTATTGATGAATTACATACTCTTGTTGGGGCAGGTGCTAGTGAAGGTGCCATGGATGCATCAAATTTATTAAAGCCAGCTCTTGCAAGAGGAGAGTTACATTGTATAGGAGCTACAACTCTTGCAGAATATAAAAAATATATTGAAAAAGATGCTGCCCTTGCTAGAAGGTTTCAACCAGTATTTATACCAGAGCCTACTATTGAAGACTGCATATCAATGTTAAGAGGTCTTAAAGAAAAATATGAGGTTCATCATGGAGTGAGGATAACTGATAATGCAATTATTGCTGCTGCTAATCTTTCTAGTAGATATATTACTGATAGATTTTTGCCTGATAAGGCTATAGATTTAATAGATGAAGCTGCAAGCAGGTTGAAGATGCAAGTTGATAGTAAGCCTGAAGAAATTGATGAACTTGACAGAAAAATAATGCAGTTAAAAATTGAAAAAGTTGCACTTGAAAAGGAAAATGACAAAGCGTCAAAAGAACAATTAAAAATTATACAAAATGAGTTAAAAAAATTAGAATCAACTCATATGGATTTAATGAGTAAATGGCAGTCAGAAAAATTAAAAATAAATGATATTCAGTCTCTTAAAGAAAAATTAGACACTGCAAAAATGGACTTAGATGTTGCTCAAAGACAAGGAGATTTTAATAAAGCAGGTGAACTAAGATATAGTGTTATACCAAAAATAGAAGAAGACTTGAAAAAATTTGAAAAAGAAAGGGAAAATACAATGTTAAAAGAATCTGTTTCAGAAAACGATATAGCTTCTATTGTATCTAAATGGACTGGTATTCCTGTTGATAACATGTTGACATCAGAAAAAGATAAATTACTTAAAATGGAAGATTATTTAAAAAAATTTGTCGTTGGTCAAGATCATGCGCTTGAAGTAGTATCTAAAGCTGTAAGAAGATCGAGAGCTGGAATTTCAGATAAAGAAAAGCCAATAGGATCTTTTTTATTTCTTGGACCTACAGGAGTTGGAAAAACAGAATTAACAAAAGCATTAGCAATTTTTTTGTTTAATGATAAAAAAGCAATACTTAGGATTGATATGTCTGAGTATATGGAGAAGCATTCAGTTGCAAGATTAATAGGCTCCCCTCCCGGTTATGTTGGCTATGAAGAAGGGGGTAAATTAACTGAAACTGTTAGAAGAAGGCCATATCAAGTGATATTATTTGATGAAATTGAAAAAGCTCATCCAGATGTATTTAATATACTTTTGCAAGTTCTTGATGAAGGTAGATTAACAGATGGTCAAGGAAGAACTGTCGATTTTAAAAATACTTTAATAATTTTGACATCAAATATAGGTTCAGATTTGATATCCTCGCTTCCAGGTGATAGGAACGTAAATGAAATTAGAGATGAAATAATGGTGAATGTCAGGAAATCTTTTAAACCTGAGTTTATTAATAGATTAGATGAAATATTGTTATTTAATAAGCTTAAAAAAGAGAATATGGTTGATATCATAGATATACAACTTAAGAAATTAAGTGAAATGCTTATTGATAAGAAAATTTCTATACAAATAACATCAAAGCTTAAGGAATGGTTAGTTAATCAAGGTTTTGATCCAATTTATGGAGCTAGGCCTTTAAAAAGAGTGATTCAAAATAATATTCAAAACCTAATTGCTGAAAAATTAATTTCAGGAGAAATTGTTCCTAAGGATAAATTGACGCTTGATTTACAAAGTAATAAAGTTGTTTATGTAAAAAATAGTAATTAACTTAATAACATTAATAAACTTTAAAAAATTAAATGCTTTGATATATATATATGATTGCTTATTTATAAATTAAACGATGAAAAAAATTAATAAAAATCTTTTTGGAGTTGTTAAAATTCTTTCTAATACAGAATTTATAACAGGTACAGAAATTGGGAAGAAGCTTAATATATCAAGAACTGCAGTTTGGAAAATTATTAAAATATTAAGTAATTATGGAGTAGATATAATAACTGACAATCAACTTGGGTATAAAATAAAGGATAAGATATCATTACTTGATCAAGATACAATTCTTAAAGGAATTAATTTTAACCCTATAATACTCAATATTTTTCAATCTGTAGTTTCAACAAATGAGTACTTGAAAAGTGTATATGATGGTGAATATCAAAATCATGTTTGTTTATCTGAATATCAATCAGGTGGGAATGCAAGGTTGGGTAGAAATTGGTATTCTCCTTTTGCTCAAAATATTTACTTATCTATTAGACATAAATTTAGAAAAGATATCTCAGCAATTTCTGGCTTAAGTTTAGTTTTAGGTATAAGTATTATAAAGTCTTTATTATCATTGAATTTACCAAATAAATTTTTAATTAAATGGCCTAATGACATATATTATGAAGATAAAAAGATTTTAGGAATTTTAACAGAAGTGATTGGAGAAAGTAATGGAGATTGTAATGTTATAATAGGAGTAGGGTTAAATGTTAATATGATGCATTTGCCAAATTCTAATAATATCAACTGGACATCATTAAAGAAAATAACTGGAGAAAATTTTGACAGGAATGAGATTTGTGTTTTATTAATCAATAATATAATTAGAGATTTAGAAAAATTTAATATACTGGGTTTTCAGTATTACTTAGATGAATGGAAAGATTATGATTACCTTGCTGGTAAACAAATAAGTGTAACAAATCACAATAATGTTATTGAAGGAGAATATATTGGGATAGATGAAGGTGGTAATTTGTTAATTAAAGACAATAATAATAAAGTTATAACACTGTATTCTGGTGATACATCAATAGTTGCTGCAAATTAATTATTTTTAATTTTTATTTGTTGACTATATGTTTTTTGCAGTATATAATTGCAACTCAATTTTATAATTTTAGTTAAAATGAAAAATAAATATACATCATTATATAGCTTGCAAAGCCATATGAGTATGTGGTTTATTTCTTGTTTTATTAGGCTAAGATTATTTTCTTATTTTAGGAATAATTTTAAACTTAGTTATTATATTATTTAACTAAGTTCTAAAGTTTTTTCCAAGACCCCCCTAAACAATTTTAACTTTAAAGGTAAATGAAATGATACCTATTATTATCCCCACTACTTCTACTATTTTATATGCTTGTGTAACTAGTATAGCTACCAGCACTGCAGTTAAATTATTAGGAACATATATTATATTTAGAGCTTTTAAAAGTAATACAACATTACAATATGCAGAAGAATGGGGAATATATGAGGCTAAAAAAATGCTTGCAAATAATACGTATGGTATAGTTGAAAGCAAATTTGGTAAAACTGCAGCTGATGTTAGTTCTAATTTAGTAAATAAATTTCCAGAAGCTTTAGAAGAAGCAATTGTGTTAGATGGTGTGGTATTTTATGCACTTGGAGCACCTGTAATATATCCAATTATAGGAGCAACTATAGCTTATGATATAAGAAAAGCTGCAAATGAATATCTTGAAAAAGATGCTGTGGTTAAAAATGTTGGTGTTGGAGCAGTTGCTGGTGCAATAAAATATGGAATCGCAGGCTTGACATTAGGTAAATCATTATTAATAGGAGCAGTAAATAATGGGTTATATGAATATTTTAAGCCTGAAGTTGGCGATACTGTAGGCAATTTAGATGTAATAGGGCTACAAGCTTCTCTTCTTCAAATAGAAGTAACGGATGTTATACTTAAAAAAGTGTTGACAGAAAGTGTAAATTTAAAAAGTGAGTTATTAACTACATTAAAAGTCACTGCTCTTTTAAGTGCATCATTATGGCTGTTTTTACAAGATAAAAAATTAAATGAGCTTCATTTTTTATTTTTTGAACGAGTGCCCAATCATTATAATAAAGTTTGTAATGATGTAATAGGGCAGAAATGCCATGACTATGTTTATGATTGTGCATCAAAAATGCTTTCTAAAGAAGCGACACAAAATGAATTGATAACATCTAGGGAGAATAACACTGATGTTGAGCAGATGTGTTATAGAAATCAAACAAATCTTAAAGATTTAGATGTTTGTTATATAAATGAACTGGTAATACCTAGCAATAAAAACTCAGAAATTGAGCACGATGAACTTTAATTCACTCTTTACTGCTCTAAGAAGGATAGGAGTTTAATCTTTTCATTCTTAATTGGATAATCTAGTGCTGATACCTTATTAAAGGGCAATATTAAATTCTACTGCCCCGTTTTTAATAGGTAATTTTTTGCCTATAGATTTTATTTTTTTGACTGAATTCCAAGAAAGATTTTTATAAGCTTTTTCCTTATTATCCCAGACTAAATAAGTAATTAATTTTTCGCCTGGGTAATATGCAATTTCCCAACTACCAATAAGCTTTTTATCAAATCTATACCATGTGACTAATATTGTATCATTTATTTGTGCTTTGCCCTTTATTGTTTTTATAATTTGAAGCCATGCTTGAAATTTAATTGCTTTATGTGTGTAACCAACTCTAGTGACGCCTAAAACATTTACTTTTGCAATTAAATCACTTTGTTGATTTAATTGCTCATTGGAAAGAGGTGCTGGGAGGGCATTAGATTCGATTGTGTAAAGCGAGCTGCTTATGAAAATAAAAAACAATAGAAATTTTATATATAACTTTGGATAATTATTATGCATTTTTATACTTTCACTAATTAAGTTAATATTTTATTAAAAATACTAGAAAAAATAACTTTAATATCTGATGAGTAATCTAATAATTTTTCTAATTTAGAAGTAGCTTTGACTAAGTTAACTTTCTTCACCTCTAAATTTTTTAAATCATCTTTTCGTTTTAGCCAATCGATTGCATCATTCATATCGCCAACCTGATCAATCAGCTTTAATTTCATAGCTTTGGTACCAATAAATATTTTTCCATTAGATACTGCCTTTAGATCTTCTTCAGATAGATTTCTTCTATTTTTAACAAGTTTAATAAAATATTGATTTGATTCATTAGCTAAATTTTGAACATATTCTTTTTGTTGGTTATCTAATTTTTCAAAATAATTTGGTATTCCTTTAAGAGGAGAAGACTTAATAAGTTCGAGATTAATTCCATGCTTTTTTGCTAACTCATTTATTTCAAAATTCATTATCATTACACCAATTGATCCAACAAGGCTTATGTCATAAGCAAAGATTCTATCGGTTCCAAGGGCAATCATATATCCAGCTGATGCTCCAATTTCACCAATAGAAGCAACAACTGGCTTATTTTTAGCAATTCTTCTTAATTCTCTGTATAAAGATTCTCCTCCAACACCAGTGCCTCCAGTACTATTTATATTTACTAGTACAGCTTTAACATTACTATCATTTGCTAATTTATTTAGGGATTTTATCATTTCCTGATTTTGCAAAATCATTCCACTAATTTCTATATTTGCAATATAGTTGGGCTTTATTTTTGATACACTATCACTTTTATGATAAAAAATAGTGAAAATAGAAATAAATAAAAATACTAATGCTAGAAATTTCCACTTATTCAAACTATTTTTTAATTTATATCTATCAATTATATAATCATCTCCAATCATTTATTTGCATCCTTTTTCTTTTTATTAAATAGACTATTTTCATTTAGAACTTTAGGTAAATTGCCTATTAAATCATAAATTTTAAATGAAGATAACTTATAATCTTTTTCTTTTTGTAATCTATTAATTATAGCAGTATTATAGTCTTTTTGTCTGTTAATAACATCCATTAATGTTTTTGCACCAACATCAAATTCGGATTGTGTACTTAAGTATGTTTTATAGTAATTATCTTCAGAAGAAAGATATGATTTGTAAATATTTTCACTAGATATGTAAGTTTTCCAGGCATCACTTGTCTTAGAGTCAACTTGTTTAATTATATCCTTAAGCGAATATTCAGTTTGTTTGTTTCTCTTTTTAGCTTCTGAGATATTAAGATATTGAATGCCACCTTTGTATAGTAAAGGAATTGACATTTGAATACCATAGTTGTTGCCGTTACCTACCTTATTTCCAGGAAAGTTATTTGAGTATTTATTTATTGACCTATTTGCAAATAAACTAACTTTTGGTAAAAGTGTAGAAGCTTGGATGTTAATACCTTGTTTAGAAGCCTTTAATTTGTTTTTTAAGGTAAGTAAATCAGGATTTTGAGCATTTACCATTATTTTTAACTTATCTACGCTATCGATTTTAGGATATCTTTTAACATCAATTATATCTATATTCTTAGGAGCTTCTTCACCAATTAAATATAGATAAGATGATTCTGCTTGATTTTGTTGAACTAAATAGTCTTCGAGACTACTTTTCATAGCTGCTAAACTTGCTTTTGCCATGAAAAGTGAAGTTTTAGTTTCAGCACCAGTTTTTACTGTTATTGTAGCTTTTTCTACATGTTTTTGTGCCATATCTACATTTTCTCTTTGCACTTTTACCAATTCTCTAAAAGTTAATACATTTTGATAAGAAGTAATCGCATTTAGAATGATTTCATTCAGAGATTTATTATATTCTTGATAAGCAGCATTGATCTCTGCATCAGCTGCAGCAAGCTTTGCAACGGTTGAGCCACCAGTAAAAATATCTTGCTCAATAGCAAAGGTAAAATTGCTGCTATTAGAGGATGAAGATAATCCATCTGGATTTAAGAAAGTTTTGTTGAGTTTTGCATTAACATCTGGCAAAAATTCTGTCATTGCTTTAGGTTTTGCCAAAATTGCTATTTCTAATTTTTTCTTTGCAGCTTGTATTTGATCGTTGTTGATTAGAGTAGAATTTATAGCATCATTTAGATTATAAGCTTTTGCAAAATTTATATTTACAGAAAAAATTATTATTAAGATAATAATTTTTAATAAATTACCGAAATTCATATTTTGTGATATTATAATATTAATGTATTTAAATATATACAAACAATTTAAAATTTCAATTTCTTTCTTCTATAGCCAAATAGTTAGGCACGAGATATCTTCCCAACGTTATGTCTGCCATGAATTTCAGAAACCCAACATTTTTGTTTTATTTTAACATGATCTTTTATAGGGTGATGAATTGCTTTAAGTGGATGATGATTAATTGTTTTTCTTAAATTAAAGGATAAATCATGATCTTTTGCCCTAGGAACATCCATGGTTTTTGCTCTAGGTCTAACTCTTTCTTCAGATTTATGTTTTTCAATATTAACTTGTGTAGCAATATCTTTTTCTTTAAAGGTTTTTACTATTTGTTTTGCCAAATCTTTTCTTCCTAATTTTTGTGCTTGATTTTCTATATATTTGTTTAAGTTCATTTGCAAAGGTTTAGAGGATTCATCATGATTTACCCATTCAATTGTATCTTTAAAAGATTTATTTTTTAAATAATGTTGATCGGCCTGATAAATATCTTTAATTTTATCTTTAGCTTCTTTAATATCTTTTTCTGTAGGGTTTTCTTTTTCAAGTAAATTTTTTACAATAATTTGGACATCAATTAAATTTGCAACAGATTGGGATTCTTGCTGGTTTTTAGTAATATACTTTTCACAATTATCAAAAAGACTGTTTATCAATTTTTCGTCTGATTTAATTTGTTGTTGCTCATAATAATTTCTAACTGGGGGAATAAGCATCGCAAGTTTTTTTGGGATACTTAATATTTTTTTTGGTATGTAAAGAAGTACTTGAAATAACTTCCTAGTAAATAACGCAGTTACTCCAATAATATTTCTTAGTGTTTTATTAGGAATATTACCTATTTGATGAGTGATTTTATCAAAAAAGCCAGTTACTCCCATTCTTTTCTGCATCGTCTCTGCTGAATTTTGTTACCCCCCCATTTTCTTTTTGTCGATTAAGAAAATCTAAAACTGTCTCTCGATTACCATTAATATTAGGTGTATGAGAACCAACCATCCAATTTTTTATTAGGTCATTAAATGCATGGCCTAAATCTATCCTTCCAATTCGTACTTCTTCTGTTTCTTTATCATAAATAGCATAGAAATTATTAGGATTGATATCATGATCACCAAGAATAATAGAACTTGCTAAAGCATTATAAAGTTCAACTTTATTTATAGAAACAGTTTCTACCTTACCTCCGATTTCAACTTTACAAGGTTTGTCCATTGATAATTGGTTGTCTGAAGCCTTTCCAAATACTAATTTTGTTTTCTTTCTTCTTTTTTCATAAGGTTCTTCCATTTCTTTAGTTTGTTCAATTTCATCAAAAATTGAATCTAATTTTGCTATTGAATCTTCAAAAAGTTTATACAAAACTTGTTGTCTAGGATTAGGAGAATTAATTTTAAACATTGAGTCCATTTGACTTAACGTGATCTGAAGAGATTCTCTGAATTGACTAAGGTATTTTGCTTTTTCTTGGGCTTTTAGGTTATCCTTATCTTCAATCAATTCACCAAGAGTCATACCGACAAATCTTTGATCTCTATCATTTAAATATTTTGAAGCTAAACTGAAATCATGTTGATCCTCATTGTAAATTAAATCAACTTCAGGTGCTAAATCTGGTGGTGAATTTTTATTAAGCAAACTTGCTGTCACTCGAGATGCAATATATTCACCGAGTATATCAGATTGATCAGGGTCTAATCCAATCCATCTTCTAAATCTATTTATATAATTTGAGCGCTTGATTTGATATCTTACTTTTTGACTATCGCCTTTTAGTGTAGCTTGAAAACTTGGAGTTTTACCAGCTGTATCTTCTCCAGTTGAAACAAAATCTGATACTTTTTTTACCATCCCCACAGTGACCTAAAGTGTTACTTATACTATAATAAATTTGAGTAATTATATTGTAAAGATTTTTGACAAAAATTTATAACTTATTAATAAGGTATTTTCCAGTAATGCTTTTTTGGTTTTTTGATACTATTTCTGGAGTGCCAGTAGCTATAATTTCACCCCCTTTTATACCTCCTTTAGGGCCAATATCAATGATGTGATCTGCTGTCTTAATAACATCAAGGTTATGCTCTATTACAATAACAGTATTGCCCATATCAACTAACTCATGTAAAACTTGAAGTAGATTTTGTATATCATGTGAATGTAGTCCAGTTGTTGGCTCATCTAAAATATATAGGGTTCTGCCAGTAGATTTTTTTGACAATTCTTTTGCCAACTTTACTCTTTGAGCTTCACCACCTGAAAGAGTTGTAGCAGATTGTCCAATACTTATATACCCAAGTCCTACTGAATTTAAAGCTTTTAATTTATCATTAATTAATGGTAATTTATCAAAGAAAATTATGCCTTCATCTACTGTCATTTCTAAAATATCTGCTATGTTCTTTCCATTATATTTGATCTGAAATGTGTCTTTATTATATCTTTTTCCATTACATTCGTCGCACTTCACATATACATCAGGTAAAAAATGCATCTCTATTTTTAATAATCCATCACCTTCACATACTTCACATCTTCCACCTTTTACATTAAATGAAAATCTTCCTGGTAAATATCCTCTTAATTTAGATTCTTTTAAACTTGCAAACCAGTCTCTTATAGGTGTAAAGACACCAGTGTAGGTAGCTGGATTAGATCTTGGAGTTCGGCCTATTGGTTGCTGATCAATTTCTATAATTTTATCAATATTTTCTAATCCTGAAATTGATTTATATTGGCCACAATTTTTATTAGAGTGGTGCAGTTTATTCATTACAGCTCCATAAAGAGTTTGCAAAATTAAACTAGATTTTCCACTTCCAGAAACTCCAGTTATGGCAATAAAATTACCAATGGGGAGTTTTACACTTATGTTTTTTAAATTATTAGTTGTGACATTATTTATAGATATTATTCTTTTTGGATTAAGCTTCCTTCTTTGCTTTGGTACAGGTATAAATAACTTTCCTGAAATATATTGCCCTGTTAAACTATCCTTATTTTTTGATACTTCTTCAGGAGTTCCATGAGCAATTACTTTGCCTCCGTGAATGCCTGCATATTTACCAATGTCTATAAGATAATCTGATTGAAGCATAGTATCTTCATCATGTTCAACAACAATAATAGAATTACCTAAGTCTCTTAATTCTTTTAAACTATTAATTAATTTATCATTATCACTTTGGTGTAATCCTATTGAGGGTTCATCTAAGACATATAATACTCCTGTTAAACTAGAGCCAATTTGCGATGCAAGTCTAATTCTTTGACTTTCACCACCAGATAATGTTGATGATATACGATTTAGTGTCAAATAATTTAATCCTACATTAATTAAAAATTGTAATCTCCTTTCAATTTCTTTTAAAATTAATTTTGATATATTAATTTGTGTTTGATCTAAATTATCTTTCAGATTTTTAATCCAAGAATATGCATCATTTATTGAAAATTTAGTGACATTTCCAATATGTAAATTATTAATTTTGACGCATAAAGATTCTTTTTTAACTCGAAATCCTTGGCAATCACTACAATTGATTTGAATTTGATATTTTGAAAGCTCTTCAATGATGTAATTGCTTTCTGTTTTATGTAGTTTTTCTTCTAAAATTGGTATTATGCCTTTGAATGGTTGATTGACAGTTAATTGTCTATATCCATCTTGATATGAAAATTTAATATCTTCACCATTATTACCATTCATAATAATGTTTTTAATATCGTTTGGTAATTCTTCATATGGTGTATTTAAATCAAAATTATAATGAATAGCTAGTGCATTTAAGAGGCTTTCATAAAATTTGTACTGAGTATTAGAATATTTAGAATGCTTTTTTTTCCATGGAGCAATTACTCCTTCTAGTAGTGTTAAAGTTTTATCAGGTATAATTAACTGGGGATCAAAGCTCATTTCTTTGCCAAGACCATTACATTTAGGGCATGCTCCATAAGGGCTGTTAAATGAAAAAATTCTTGGTTCAATTTCTGTGAGAGAAAATCCAGATATTGGGCATGAAAATTTTTCTGAAAAAATAAGAATTTTACCCTCTTTAACATCAGATGATTTGCAACCCTTAGGTATAGATTTAATTTCTACATATAGTAACCCTTTACTAATCTTTAAAATATTTTCTACACTATCTACGATTCTATCTCTTGAATTATAATCTATTTTTACTCTATCTACAATTAATTCAATATCATGTTTTTTATTTTTATCTATATGGGGGAGATCGTCAAAATCATAATAGATACCATTAACTTTTAACTTCTCATATCCTAGCCTTCGATAGTGTAGTAGGTCTTTTTTATGTTCTCCTTTTTGTCCTCGCACTATTGGAGCCAGCAATATAATACTTGTTTCTACTGGTAGATTCATTAATAAATCTACCATTTGTGTTGCACTTTGTTTTTTTATCGGCAAGCCAGTTTCAGGGGAATAAGGAACTCCTATTCTTGCAAATAATACTCTAAGATAATCATAAATTTCTGTTGCAGTTGCAACAGTGGATCTTGGATTGCGCGAAGTAGTTTTTTGATCTATTGCTATTGCAGGTGATAATCCTTCAATTGATTCAACATCAGGTTTATTATGCATTTCTAAAAATTGTCGTGCATAAGTAGAAAGGCTTTCGACATACCTTCTTTGGCCCTCTGCATAAACTGTGTCAAAAGCAAGTGATGATTTCCCTGATCCACTTACACCAGTTATTACTACCAGTTTATTTTTTGGGATATTAACATCAATATTTTTAAGGTTATGTTCCTTTGCTCCTTTAACTAAAATATAATCATTCATTAAAGTGAGTTAGTTTAATACCTTTTGCATTGCTGTAATAAGATCACCTACAGCTTTTGCTGATTTATCAAAAATAGCTTGTTCTTCTTGATTGAAGGTGATTTGAACTATATCTTCAACTCCGTTGGCACCTATAAAAGTTGGAACCCCCATGCATATATCATTTAAGCCATACTCTCCTTCTAGATAAACAGAACATGGAAAGAGTTGTCTACTATTATTTAAGTAAGATATAGCCATCCTAATTGCTGAGGTAGCTGGAGCATAGAAAGCAGACCCATTTTTTAATAATTTCACTATTTCAGCTCCTCCACTTTTAGTTCTTTCAACAATTTCTTGAACTTTATTAGATGTTATACGTCCTTGTTTTATTAAATCTAATAATGGTACTCCACCAATATTTGTATATCTTATTAATGGAACCATTGTATCTCCATGACCTCCTAATACAAATGATTTAATATCTTTTACAGATGCATTTAATTCTCTAGCTAAAAATAAGTTAAATCTTGCAGAATCTAAAACTCCAGCCATACCAATAACTTTTTTTCTTGAAAAACCAGAATATTTTAAAAATGCATATACTATGGCATCTAGAGGGTTAGTAATTACTATTACAAAGGCACTTGGGGCATATTTTTTTACTCCTTCTGCAACAACTTTAATCACGCCCGCATTAACGCTTAATAAGTCATCTCTTGACATTCCAGGTTTTCTAGCAACACCTGCTGTTATAATTACTAAATCTGAGTCTTTTATATCCGAATAATCATCTGTTCCAACTAAAGTGACATCTTTTTTCATTACAGGTAAACTTTCTTCGATATCTAATGCTTTTCCAGCAGCGTATTCTTTGCTTCTATCTAAAATTACAATATCACCTATCTCTTTTGAGGCAGCTATATATGCTAAAGTTCCCCCTATATTGCCACCACCTATTAATGCAATTTTTTTTCTCATGAGTATTTAAAATTATTTACTTTATCTAATCCTAGATAAATAGCATTTTTTTGTCCATAAAAATATTTCAAATACTTGAAAAATTAATATTTTTAACTTAAATAAAGTATTAGATTTCAATATAATTATATGTTCTATGGACAATGAAAAAGATTTAAACGAGAAAGAACAAGATGTAAAGGTAGATGATCAGATAACAGAAGAGAATAACGAGAAAATTAATGTTGTAGATGATTTGAAAGTTGAGGTAGATCAGTTAAAGGATTTACTTATAAGAGAGAAGGCTGAAAATGATAATTTGCGAAAAAGATTTAAAAAGGAATTAGAGGACACTCATAAATTTGCAATTAGCAAATTTGTAAAAAATTTAACTGAGCAGGTTGAAAATTTATTTAGGGCATCAGATAATATTGATTTAAAATCTTGTGAAGAAAATAGTGAATTGAAAACTTTATTTGAAGGTGTGGAGATTACTAAAAAGAATTTACTGAAAGTCTTTCATGATTTTGATGTAGAAAGGATATATCCAATTAACCAAATTTTTAATCATGAATTGCATGAAGCAATATCTCAAGTTGAAGATGAAGAAAAAGAACCAAATACAATAATAAATGTTGTGCAGGCAGGATATACTATTAATGGTAGGCTAATTAAACCTGCTGTTGTGATTGTAACTAAAAAGTGAATCAAGATATAGTGCAGGGTAATTTTTATAATATTTTCCTAAGTACGTAAGCTATATACATAAATAAGGCTGAGTTATTTATAGTTTACAAAGGCTACCCCAGACATTATCAATGAAGAATTTTGTGGTAAATACCTAGTGCATATTATTTTATATTAACCAGAACTGCAGATAAGACTTGCTTATAAAAGGCGAAAGAACTGTTATATACAAATATTTGAATACAATTTTAGTTAGCAATATAGTCATTGCGAGAGCATTTTAATGCTCGCGGCAATCCAGGAAAATTATCAATAAATGTAAATGCGACAACAATTATGGATCACCACAGTCTAGACTTCGTCTCTCCCTCGTGATGACGAAAACAAAAACGTCATTGCGAGGATGATGATAGGCATCCGTGGCAATCCATATATATTTCAAAAATGTAAGTTAGGCAATAATTCTGGATCACTACAGTCGAGACTTTGTCTCTCCCTCGTGATGACTGCTCAGAGATACTCCTCTTCATGATGATAAGATTTGCTATAAATTTCTAACTTATTATCTGCAGCTCGGGTTATATTATGCTGTTAATGCCAGTATATCTGATCTTTATGAAATTGAATTTGCTAAAATACCAGGTTAATTACCTTCAAGAGTATCATATGTATCAGTAGTATTAGTATTCTCTATTTCCTCAGCTGTATCATAATATATATTTTCTTTTTGTATCAAACTAGTCTCTTTTTGACTTTCTATAAGAATCTCATCAGCTATTATTTCATCTTTGATGCTTTCAGGATGCAATAATTTATCTTTAATTTCAATGCCATATTTTTCTACCAATTCTGTAATTTGAAGAGCATGTAGGTCAGAGAATTTTGCTCCTGCATCATGTAGAGGTTTAATGGATTCAAGCCCATATTTTTCTACTATAATATTCAGATAATTTAAAGATGAAATTCTCTGTATATCAAACATAGACATTATGAAAATTTCATATGCATATCCTACTGCTCCTACTTCTAGTCCTTCTCTTAGTCCTAGTACTGCTAATACACCTTGTAATGAAAGTGATTCAGAGCTTTGTTTTACATTTTGCCAAATAATATTTGGAAGGCCAATAGGACTACTCCATGATAACAAACTGTAATTTGTATAATAACCAATAGTGTCTAATATTCCTGCACCAATTGTTGTTACTGTGCTCCAATCCATAATTACTTGTGGTAGGCTTAGTGGTATTGTATGAAACAACTCACCATTCCAACCAGTAGAATATTCCGCATTACAAATATAATAATTAAATTCTTCTCCAATTTTATTCATAGTATACGCATCCCAGTTATATGAAAACTTGTATGGCTTTATACCATTAATAAAATTAGTTAAATTATTTTCGTTATAACCTTTCCAAGCAGCTGTAAATTGACCAAATAATTGCTGATAAGTCTGGTTGGTTTCTGTATAAAAAAATTTATTAAATATATTTGTAAAAGTGCCAACTGCAAAGTTAGCAATGCTATAATAATTTCATTGATCACCTTAATTTAGTTAATAAATATTATCTGTAGTATATTGATGAAACGTTAAAATTACGTTAAGGTTTTTGAACGAAAAGTTAAGTTTACGTTAAGATTTTATTTTTTGCATAAAATTTAGTGATATTATACTTAGGTTCTTAAACTTTCTTAAAAACTAAGCAAGAATTTGTGCCGCCGAATCCGAAAGAGTTGGACATAATACAATTTATTTTTTTGGATTGAGGGGTATTTGCTACCAAATTAATTCCTTCACAACTTTCATCAGGGTTATTTAAGTTAAGTGTTGGTGGAAGTATTGAATCTTGGATTGCTAGCAAAGAAATTATTGCTTCAACACTGCCTGCAGCTCCTAATAGATGGCCAATGGATGATTTAGTTGAAGAAATAGCAATGTCTTTAATATTGTTTTTAAAAACTTTTTTGATTGAATTTAGCTCTATAACATCACCCAGTGGTGTAGATGTTCCATGAGCATTTATATAGTCAACTTCTTCTGGGGCAATTTTTGCTTTTGCTAAAGCCATTTTCATAGCTTTTATTGCTCCCTTACCTTCTGATTCTGGTGCAGTAATATGATGTGCATCACCGGATAGTCCATATCCAACAACCTCGCCGTAGATTTTAGCTCTTCTCTTTTTAGCGTGCTCATATTCTTCTAAAATTAATATACCGGCTCCTTCACCCATTACAAACCCATCTCTATCTTTATCCCATGGTCTAGATGCTTGTTCTGGTGAATCATTAAAATTGGTTGATAGCGCTCTTGCTGCAGCAAATCCTGCAACTCCAAGTTTGCAAACTGCTCCCTCAGCTCCTCCACAAACCATTATCTTTGCATCACCATCTTTTATTATTCTTGCTGCATCTCCAATAGCATGTGTTCCAGTTGAGCAAGCAGTAACTACAGAATGGTTAGGGCCTTTGAATCCATGCTTTATAGAAACATGACCTGAAGCAAGATTTATCAAGCTTGCTGGAATGAAAAATGGACTAATTCTTCTTGGGCCTTTTAACTCTAATATGTTAGCGTTTTTTTCAATTGTTGATAAGCCTCCAATACCAGATCCAATTAAAACACCAATCTCCTCTTTAATTCCGTCTGGCAAATTCTTTAGATTAGCATCTGAAATTGCTTCTTCTGCTGCAGCTATAGCATAATGAATAAATTTATCCATTTTTTTTGATTCTTTTGAATCAACAAATTCTTCAATATTAAATTCAGATGGAATTATGCCTGCTATTTTACAGTTTAAATCATCACTTGAAAATAAACTATCAGGTATTTTTTTTATACCAGATTTTGAATTTATTATATTATTCCAGCTATCATTTGCTGTTATACCTAGGGGAGTTATTAACCCTATGCCTGTTACTACAACCCTAATCATATTATGATTATTGATTAAACCTTATTGAGCTTGATTATAGTGCTTTTCAGCATAATCTATTGCATCTTGAACAGTTTTGATATTTTCTGCTTCTTTATCAGGAATTTCTAAATTTTCAAATTCATCTTCAAGGGCCATAACTAACTCTACTCTATCTAAGCTGTCAGCTCCAAGATCTTCAATAAATCTATCTGTTAATTTGATTTGAGAAGTGTCTTTATTGAGTTGTTTGTCAATTACTTTTAGTACTCTTTCTTTAATACTATCACTCATATAGATACCTTTGTTATTATTAAAAGTTAAAGATTGATGTTTAATATCATAAACAAATTTCTTTTTCAAAGAATAATTTATGATTTTTATATTTTATTTAAAATAATAGATATAAATTTCTTCTAAAAAGCTAGATTTTCTTGCAATCTTGCAATTTTATAGAAATTTTACTTATTATTTAAATAATAAGTGATTTAGTTATTTTTATATTTATTAACTATTTTACTTAGTATTATAAAAAATCCTCCATTACCAATAACGTTTAAAAGGGCTAAAATGGATCTAGCAATAAATACAAAGTCATAACAATAGATAGTATTTCATAATTAAAATTAAGTTCACTTGATAGTAATGGAAGGATTGTTATAATTCCACCTCCAGGGATTGTTAAGACAGTAAATTTCATGAATACAAAGTATGTTAAAAAATAAATAAATTCTGTATATGGGATTTGATAATTAAATAATTTTAATACTAACATTATGCAAGAGGGAATTAAGAAGCAATCTCCTAATAAATGCATATTTGAAATTGGAGGAATAAGTGAAATAATAATATTTGATTTTTTAGATATGTTTTTATTCACACCTTCTATAGTATATGGCAATGCAGCAGTGCTTGACATAGAGATAAATGCTGTGAAAGATGCAGGCAACATGGTAATTATGTTTTTTAAAGTTTTGTTAAATTTAAAATTACTGGCAATAAAATAAATTAATACAATATATATTAATGAAATAGTAAAAATAATTTTTAAAGTATGAAAATGATTTACAAGTGCAAATTCAAAAATTTTATCATGCTGTAGTTTGATTAAAAATCCAAGTACAAATAATGGTAATATAGGCATAAAAACTAAATTTATTGATTTCATTGCATAGTGAAATAAATAATCTGCAATCTTGTTTGCTTGATTTTTTTTAAGTATTGGCACTAAAATTCCCAAAATAACTCCTATTAATAGTGCAATTTTATTTGATAAAATTTTAAATAAATTGAACTTCCATAATGGGTTCAAGTTATCTATTAATAATTCTTTATTACTGTTGAAATTAGTAAGATTCAAATTATTATTTAACATATAAAAGCTAACATTAAACGATGTAAATGAAGCGATAAAATTTGAAATATATATTAGCAATAGCTAGTTTTATTGCTTGATTTTTTAAAAGTATAATGCTTCTAGAAATAAAAATAACTATGATAAAAGGTATAAAAAAAATTAATAATTCTTGGATAGTTAAACTTATTGCATATAAAGTTGACTTTATAGTTAGAGGTATATACTGGCCAACAGATAACACAGAGATTAATAATATTATTAAAATTAATGAAGTTTTTTTCATTTAGTTAGTTCTTATTATTCATAATCCTTTTTTATATCATTTTCTAATTTTAGAAATCTATATTAGTTGAACTTGATTATATTTGCGCATATTTTCTATTCCTCTCATTTGTTCAATATATCTTAAAATAAGGAGTTATAGTATGATAAAATGCATATTCCTTTAAAGGTACAGTTAAAATTCTGTATTTACATTAATGAGTTTATCTAATCTTAATAAAGTACTAAATTATCTTGGTTAAAATTAAAATAGCTATTGAAAAAGTAGGATAGCCAGTATACCATTTATTTACTTTTTACCAATCACTTCTTAAAATGAATGAGCATAAAAAAGCCTTACTAAAATTACCGAATCAAAAAAATGAACTTGAATTGCCAATAATTGAAGGTACAAAAGGACCTTCAGCTATAGATGTTAGAAGTTTATATAAACATACTGGTTATTTTACCTATGATCCTGGTTTTATGTCTACGGCATCTTGTGATTCATCAATTACATATATTGATGGAGAAAAAGGAATTTTGCAGCATAGAGGATATAACATTGTTGACCTTGCTAAAAAGCAAGATTTTATGGAGGTTTGTCATCTTCTTTTATATGGATCATTGCCTAATCCATCAGAGAAAAATAGCTTTATAAATTCCATAAAACACCATACAATGGTGCATGAGCAGTTGCAGTTTTTTTTTAGAGGATTTCCTAGGCATTCTCATCCTATGGCAATAATGGTAGGTACAGTAAGCTCTTTATCAGCTTTTTATCATGAGAGTTTAGATATTAAAAATGAGAAACAAAGAGAAGCAACAATTCATAAAATTATTGCTAAAATACCTACACTTGCAGCAATGGCATATAAGTATTCTGTAGGATTACCATTTATATATCCTGACAATAATTTAGATTTTAGCTCAAATTTACTGAAAATGATGTTTAGTGTTCCAACTGAAGAATATAAGGTGAATCCTGTGATAGCAAGGGCATTAGATAAACTATTAATTCTACATGCTGATCATGAACAAAATGCATCTACTTCAACAGTAAGATTAGCTGGTTCTTCAGGAGCCAATCCATTTGCTGTAGTAAGTGCTGGCATTGCTTCACTTTGGGGGCCTGCACATGGAGGAGCGAATGAAGCTGTAATCAAAATGCTCAAAGAAATTGGCGAGCCAGAAAATATTCCTAAATATATTAATAAAGCAAAAGACAAAAATGATCCTTTTAGGTTGATGGGCTTTGGTCATAGAGTTTATAAAAATTATGACCCTAGAGCTAATGTATTAAAAAAATACTGCCATGAAGTATTAGCTGATTTAAAAATAAAAGAAGATAAGTTATTAATTATTGCTACTGAGCTGGAGAAAATTGCTCTAAAGGATGAATATTTTATAGAGAAAAAATTATTTCCAAATGTTGATTTTTATTCAGGTATCATTTATAGAGCTCTTGGAATTCCTACTCAAATGTTTACAGTATTTTTTGCTTTAGCAAGAACAGCTGGATGGGTCTCTCAATGGAAAGAAATGATTGAAGATCCAAAAATGAGAATAGGAAGACCAAGACAGGTTTATAAAGGAATAATAGAAAGATAAACTTTTAATTATATTACTATTCTTATGTTAGATAAGCATCTTGTTAAATTTAAAAATTTTTCCACAAGTCTTAAAGTAGTTATCATATTTTGTATACTTATAGTTTTATGGATGTTAAGCGGTTTAATTTCTCATAATCAAAACTCTTATGAAATTCATAAAGATAATACAGCCTTAAATTATGAAATTGTAAATTCAAAATCAATAGAGAAAGCTAAGATATTAAATTTTACTGGCATTATGGAATCAAAAAATCAAATAGACTTAACAAATGAAGTAAGTGGTAAAGTTATATCAATATTAGTGAATGATGGAACAAAGCTTGACAAAGATCAGCCTATTATAGCTTTAGAAAAAAAAGATTACATAGATAAATTAAATTCAGTTAAAGAAAACCTTGCAAGCAAAAAAGTTCTATATGAATCCGCTTTAAAATTATCTAAAAGAGGATTAGGATCAGAGTCTAATATTGCTGAGGCAAAATCTCAACTTTTTCAAGCTCAAGCCCAACTAAAACTTGCCACATTAGATCTAGACAACACAATAATAAAAGCGCCTTATGATGGTGTTATTAATCAAATTAATATAAAAAAAGGTAGCTACCTACCTGCATACTCAAAAATTGGAGAATTTATATCAGATAAAGTTATAAAAATAAAATTTGATGTTCCGTATAATCAATATAATCAAATAAAAAATAGCATTGAATCTTTTATTATCTTAAATGGTAAAAAGGTTGAGGTGCCTCAAATAGCTTCATTAAGTGAAATTGCGGATGATAGTACAAAAACATATTCAGCAGAGATTATTACTAAAAATATTGATGATGCCTTTAAAAGCGGCCAATTAATAAAGGTTTTTATAAATGTTGGATATTTTAATGCTCATAAAATTTCTCAATCTACTCTTAGTATAGATAGTGATGGCATTACAGGAGTTAAAGTAATAAATAACCAAAATATTGTAAAATTTCTTCCTGTTGAAATTATAGGTGAAGATAGTGATGGTTTTTGGGTAATCAATTTACCAGAACAGGTTAAAATAATTACATTAGGTCATTCATACTTAAAATCTGGAGAAAAATTATAAATTAAAATGGGGAAAATTTTCAATATTCCTTTTAGTACAAATTTTTTAGAGCAATTAATAAAAAAAATTTTAAGGCTTTCAAATAATTTAGAGAATCCTGATAGTAATTTAATTATATTACCTCATAAAAGAATTCAAACTGCTTTTATACAAAAATTATCTACAATAAATAACAAACTATTATTTCCTAAAATTACTACTTTTTCATCTATAGATGAAAATTTATTAGATTTTGATAATTATTGTAACAATATATATGCAGCTAAAATTAGTTTAATTAAAAAACATTTACTCAAACAAGATCAATTATATATATTAATTTTATCCGTTATAAACTCTATTAAGCAAAATAATATTCATAAATTTGATACAAAATTTTTAGACACTGTTAACTATTCTAAAATCCTGAAAACATTAGATGAATATTATTACTATCAATATGATCGACAAAAAATGACTAACTCAACAAAAATTGAAAAGTTGATTTTTGTAATAATCGAATCTCTTGAAAAATTTCTAACCCAAAATAATTTAATTTTAAAATCTCAGACTTTGAATTTTGCCATCAATGAAATAATAAGAAAATGGGATTATCAAAATAATGCAAATATATTCATTATTTTGCCACAAACAGAAGTTAGTTACATAAAGTATTTCATAGATAATTTAGCGAAATATCAAAATTCATATATTTTTATTAGAGGTTATAATAAAACAAATAATAAAAGATATTTATATCAAAACCATATTTTAGATTTTTTAAAAAGAACCAAGATAACTACTGAATCTATAGAAAATTTAACAACTTCAAAACATACTGATTACTTAATACCCTCTATTTTACTAAAAAATAATAATGAGGAATTAAATTTAGATAATTTAAATGTAATAAGAGGAAAAAATCAAAATGAAGAAGCTAAATTAATTGCTTTAATAATTAGAGAAAAATTAGAATTACACCCTGAGACTATTGTCGTACAAACTAAATCTGAAAAACTTGCAGGCTTAATTGAAGGATTTTTAAACTTATGGAATATAAATGTAGAAAATTTGATAAATAAACATTCCAAGTCTTCTATTTCAAATTTCTTTTTACTTATTGCTTTATATATAAATACAGAAAAAAATAATTACCCATTACTTTTAGATATTCTTAAATCTACGCATTGCAAAGTTATAGAAACTAACTTAGTAAGAAATTTTGAATTAAATTTCTTAAGAAAATATCTTTATAGAGAAAAAGTACAGGATTATTTTATTAACGCAAGTGATTCAGAAAAAGCATCTTATAATATTTTATTAAAAATAGAAAAGAAATTTCTTGAAACAAAGAAGTTAATTAAAAATACAACATTAACAATTTGTGAATATTTGCAAATCCATTTAGATTTGTTCTATTTTCTAAATAATCAGTCCTATAATTATGATTTTGCTAATTTAATAAGTAATATTAAAAAAAAATTAACAATTTTTAAAAATAAAATAAATATAAATTTTGATGAATACTTAACTATAATAAAAAAGCTTATCAATTCAAATTCAACTAATAATAATTATAAAATAGCCAAATCAGTCACCATACTTCAAACTTTTGAAAATAGAAATATTCAATATAGCACCTTAATTTTTGCTGGATTAAATGAAAAAACATTTATTGATTTATCTTTTGATAATAATTTTTTCAATAAAAATTTTAGAATATTAAATAATTTAAAACCTACAGACTCAGAATTACAATTTTTACAATATGATTTTATAAGCTCT
Organism: Rickettsiales endosymbiont of Trichoplax sp. H2; assembly: GCF_009690945.1. Lineage (NCBI taxonomy): Bacteria > Pseudomonadati > Pseudomonadota > Alphaproteobacteria > Rickettsiales > Rickettsiales endosymbiont of Trichoplax sp. H2. Next base: position 273,083 of record NZ_NPHZ01000002.1, on the reverse strand, counting down.
TTATACAATAAAGATGTTATTTTTAGTTATTCCGAAATAACTTCTCATTCAAATGACCAAATATGCAGGTGGTTAGAAAAATTATTATCAATTAAAAATATAGAAGAAAAATCAATACTCTATACCAATAAATATTTAAACATTTTTAGAAATATAAATACTCCAATCAATAAAAATCACTCAGATTTATATTATTATTGTCCAAACATTGAGCAAAGGCCATCAAAAATCTCAGTAACAGGTATCGAAAAATTAATTTCAAACCCATATGTTTATTATATAAAATATATTTTAAACTTAAATTACTTAGAAAAAATTGCTAAACATGCAGAAAAAAAAGAATTTGGAATTATTATTCATAAAATAATTCATGATGTTTTATTAATGAAAGTTCAAAATGAGAAAGAGTTTATGGATATTTTTACTAAAAATTTTATAAACCAAATTAAGCATCAAGGTATTCCTTATAAAATAAATAAATTTTGGAATATACGTTTGCAAAATATAGCAAAATCTATTTATAAGAGTTTTATAATTAATAATGATGATTCTATTTCTTTTAGTGAGATATTTGGGCAAATTAATATAAGATTTAAATCCAAGCACATTAAATTAATATGTATTGCTGATAAAATTGATATTTTAAAAAAACAACATAAAGCAAAAATAATAGATTTTAAATCTGGATTAATTCCTAGTTCCAATGACGTTTTAAAAGGTATATCACCTCAATTAGCAATAGAAGAATATATTTTAATAAATAATGGATTTAAAGATATAAATGACAACATATCAAAAATTAATTTAGAATATTTTGATATAAGTGGAAAGTATACTAATACAATTATTTATAATATAAAAAGCAATTTAAATGAAACTGAAAATGGCATAAAAAAATTATTGGAAGACTTTTTATGTAATAAAACAGATTTTTTTATAACAAAAAATATTTCTCAAAATAATAAAAACAAACAATTCTTTCATATAATGAGACATATTAATAATTAAAGTATGGGGGTAACATAAATATATTATTTGTATATACTTACCATTTACACAATTTGATATTACGTTAAAAATCAAGAAAAAGATCATTACACTAAGTTAAACTTGACAATGAATATAATTTACTTAACATAGCTGTGGTATAAATAATATATATTACTCGAAAGCGATGTTTAAAGTTCAGAGTAAATCTATCTACTCCAAATTATAATTATATATAGATAATCAACTATGTGTTATTAGCAATAATTACTAAAGTATAGGGGTGTAAAATTTTATCAATGTGTAGAATAACTATTCCATTCAAAAATAACAAATAAGTCTATTTAGAGTTATTTTACTAAGATTTATTACTATCTATTTTTTCAATTTTGATTTTCATTAACTTGGAGTAATTAAATTTAATAAAGGGGGGGTATATAATGCCAAATAGTTTTATTGATTATGTGTATGAAACAGGTGCTTCATTAACTAATGATTTATATGAAGGAGTTAACTATGTTTTGGGATCTGAGCATATTATTAATATATATAACAGTGCAAAAATAGCGTCATCTAGCGATGTGGCAGCTAATTTTATTTTGTGGAGCTTTGGTTTTGGTCCAACATATTATGGATGGAAATGTATAGCCTTTACCTTTATAAGTGGAACTTTAAAATATTGGGGAAGAAAAGAGATAAATGATTACCTTGGAGAAGATTATTATCATTTTAAGCATATTATAGCAGGTGCATTTGGTGGAGGCTTTTATTATGCAAGTAATTATTTATTTAAAACAATATTAGATAATAATATATTATTTAATAAATTTGATCTGTTATACAAACTTATTAATGGAGCTATTAATAATATTGCATGGGAATATTTTTCAGAAACATTACAAGATTTAAAAAATAAGAATGAATGGCTGGAGTATTCCAAGTATGTATATAGCATTGAAACTTTTGATTGTTTTTTCAGTGATAATATTATGAGTTGTATTATATTAAAACAACCTATAGGTACTATTAGTAGAACTTATGGAGCTTATATACGTGAAAAAATAAAAAATAAATATAGTGAAAGTAATAGTGATAAAATTACTGAATTTATATATTATTATAACGTTATACATATAACAACTGGAGTTGGTAAATGTGTGGAAGAGCATGATATTGCAAATTATTCAGATGCTATTGAATTTTATGATATAGAATATGATTGTGTAACTATTTGATAATTTTCAGTTTATTATATTATTATAGTATATTTGCTAATAATAACGAGAGTGCAAGATAATCAAATTCCAGCTTGATGCTATAGATGTTTTTATAGGACATGTCTTAAGGTATCTGTGCTGGGCTCTTATACTGTTTTAGAATTAAAATATTACAGATAGAGAAGAGTAAATTTTGTTAAATATTACTATAGAAATTATAATATAGAATCACTTGTAAGTTTTTATTACTGTCTTTATAGATAATATAAAAGCTTGTTAGGAGGTTTTTATTATGTTATTTAATTATTCAATTAAAACTAGGGGTGCACATATAAATTACAATATGTGCTGAGAAATACCCTTTGAACCTGAAAAGGATAATACCTTCGGAGGAAAGTTTGCTATGATAAAAGATAATATTTGGAATATATTCCAAAAAGTTCGTAAAAAAAATCCATTAATTCAAAACATTACAAATTTTGTTGTAATGCCTTATACAGCTAATATACTTCTTGCAGCTGGTGCATCACCTATAATGTCAAATATTACTGATGAATTTAAGGAGCTATATAAAGCTACAAAAGCTATATCTATTAACATTGGAATGCTTGACCCGTTATGGGAAAAAAATATTATTGAATCATTAAAAATAGCCAAAGAATATGGATTGCAATTAGTTTTTGATCCAGTTGGCTCTGGTGCTACGAATTATAGAACTAACTTTTCTAAAAAGATTATTAAAGAATTTAATATTAAGGTTGTTAGAGGCAATCCATCTGAAATTTTATCTTTATCATCATCTTTAAACGCAAATAGCAGCAATGCATCTAAAGGTGTAGATAGTTGTATTGATTCAGAGCAAGTTTTAGAGCATGCAAAGATAATCGCTAAAACTTACAATACAATTATAGCTTTAACAGGCAAAGATGATTACGTTACTGACGGAGAGCAGATATATAAGCTATCTAATGGTAGTGTATTAATGCAAAAGGTAATCGGGATGGGGTGTACCTTAAGTTCATTTATTGCAAGTTTTATTGCAGTAGAAAAAAATTATTTGAATTCAGCTGTTGCAGCAGTGGCAATATATGGAGTTGCAGGGCAATTAGCTGAAAGAATATCCTCAGGACCTGGCTCTTTTCAGCAGAATTTTATTGATACTTTATATCATTTAAAGAAAGAAGATTTTATAAACAATTCAATAATTTTAAAATGCTAAAAGATGCTCTAAAATTATATTTAGTTACAAATCGAAATAAACAAATCTCTGATATAAAATTTTTAGATATAATTGAAAAATCAATTATAGGTGGTGTTACTTCAGTGCAATTGAGAGAGAAGAATTTAGAAGATGATGAATTTTTGAAATTAGCATATCAATGCAAAGAAATTACATCAACTTATAGTATACCACTATTTATAAATGGTAATTTAGCTATTGCTAAGAAAGCTTTAGCAGATGGTATGCACGTTGGTCAGGGTGATAGCTCATTAAAAAATGCCAGAGAGTTTTTAGGCAATGATTTCATTATTGGTATTTCAGTCAATAATTTATCACAGTTAAATAATAATCAAAATATCTTTGCAGATTACATTTCCTTAGGGCCTATTTTTTATACTAATACAAAGCTTGATATAGAAAAGCATATAGGTGTAAAAGAGATTTCTTTACTTATAAAAAATAAAATCAAACCAACAATATTAATTGGTGGCATAACACTTGATAATATTCATCAACTAATGAATTCAAATGTTGATGGATTTGCTATTAGTTCCGCTATTTTTAATGATCAAAATCCAAAAATTCAAGCTTCTAAGTTTAAACTTAAAATAAATGAACTTCTAAAAGGATAATAATTATGAAAAAATATATAAGAGCATTGAGTATTGCCGGATTTGATGGAAGTGGTGGTGCAGGAATACAAGCAGACTTAAAGACTTTTTCTGCTTTGAATTGTTATGGAATGACAGTTCTAACTTCATTACCAATTCAAAATACAACAGGTGTACTCAAAATTTATGATTTGCCAATAGAGTCAATTGATAAGCAGATTGAATCTATAAAAGAAGATATTGGTTTTGATGTTATAAAAATAGGTATGCTGCATAAACCGGATATAATTGAAGTCTTATGTAAAAAGTTATCAGAGTGCTCAGAAGTGCCGATAATAACTGATCCCGTTATGTTTGCAAAAAGTGGAGACTTACTATTAGAAAAAAGAGCTTTAGATTCTTTAAAGGATAAAATATTACCTATTTCTACAATTATAACACCTAATATTCATGAGGCAGAATATTTATCAGATGGAAAGATTGCATCTAAAGGAGATATGATTATTGCTGCTGATAAAATTGCTAAATATGGATCACAGTTTATAGTAATAAAGGGTGGACATCTAGAACAAGAAGAAGATTGCTGGGATTTACTTTATAATTGCAAGACTAAAGAAAGTAATTGGTTTTCAAATAAAAGGATAGAAACGAAAAATTTGCACGGTACAGGATGCACATTTTCTGCTGCAATTGCAGCTTATATAGCAAATAAATATTCCATATACGATTCTGTTAAGAATGCCAATTATTATATAAATAAAGCAATTGAAAGTGGCGCTAAATATAAATTAGGCAAAGGATTCGGTCCTGTTGATCATTTTTATTTTATGGAGGAGACTCAATGCAAATAACAGACTTTTTTCACTATGCTGAAGATATTTATTTAAAAATAATTAATTGTGATTTTAATAGAGAATTAGCCAAAGGTACTTTAAAGAAAAAATCTTTTGAAGTTTATATGCAGCAGGATTCCTTATACTTAATTGATTTTGCAAAGTCTTTAGCTATTACTGCAACAAAGAGCCAAAATATTAAACATTTTTCACAATTACTACATCTTGCAGATGGTGCTTTAATAGCAGAACGAGAGTTGCATAATCATTATTTCAAAGAATTTAAGATAAAACCTATAAGTATAAAAAATAAAGCATGTTTAGCTTATACAAATTTTCTTTTAGCATCAGCTTATGCAGATAGTTATGAAGAGTCATTAGCAGCGTTGCTACCATGTTTTTACATATATAGAGAAGTAGGTAATAGCATTAAAAAGCAAGCATCTTCTAAAAACCCATATTCAATGTGGATTGATACATATTCTAGTAAAGAATTTTCAGACACAGTTGATACTATGTTAGATATAACACAACATGCAGTGCTAGATATTGTGGCTGATTCTAAAAAGGGTGTAAGATTATTAAATTTATTTAAAATATCTACAGAATTGGAATTATATTTCTGGAATGATTCTTATATAACCCGAACTGCAAATAAGAATTGCTCTATAAAGAGCTAGAATGAGAATATACAGCAATATTTAGCACAGTTAGGAACAACGATATAGTCATTGCGAGTGCACAAAGTGCTCGTGGCAATCCAGTAAAGCATTAACAAATATAAATGCGATAATAGTTATGGATCACCACAGTCGAGCTAAAGCTCTCCTTCGTGATGACTGTTGAGAGACATTACTCTTCATGATTACAAGATTTGCTATAAATTTCTTATCTCCAGCTCGGGTTATTTACAATAGAGCCTGTAGTACTACAGTAAGTTAGAGTTCATCATGATCGTGGTTTTCAGTTATATTAGCCGTATTGCTTATATTATGATTTTCTTCATAATTAGAAACATCAGAATGGAATTGAAAATTATCTTTTTGTATAAAATATTTATAATCATCACTTATTAATCCTTTTCTTTCTGCTAATTTATATGCATAGCCTATATGCTCTGTGCATTCAAAATGTCCTGGCTGATCATCAAGTTCTCCACATTCAATTTTATGTTTTACAAATCCATCATCTTTTACAAAACACTTATTAAGAATTTCCTTGTCAACAAATGATGGATATTTATAAGTATCTGAAATTGTCTTTTTATGACTTCCTATTGATGATGAAAGCAAGTAATCTATTACTATGCCCATTATAGGACCACCAATTGCAAATGCAACATAGTTTCTTATGCCATGTTGTAGACCAAAAGTAATCGCTTCAACTATTAAGGAGTCAGCATCTTGCAACTTTTCTAGGGCAGTGTAATTATCGACCATATAATTATCTAAAAACTTATCTAAGTGTTTATCAACTATACCCTTACCAGAATATAAAAAGCCATCTAATTTACCATAAAACACTGTATCGCCTAATGGGCCTGGGTTTGTGAATTGATGTATTTTAAAATCCCTGTATCCATGTGCAACAGTTGCGAAGGCGATATCAAGAAAATCAGCTATTTGATCTCCATAGCCACCTGAATAATAATCTGTATATTCAAGCACATGTTTTGAGTGAGTTACGTCGCTTAATATTTGTCTTGCAGTGACAGCTATCGTCGTTCCTGCAAAAAATGAAACACACCACCAACCATTAAAAGCTAGTGTTGCAGGAGCAGCCATTCCAACCAAAGGAGCACCAAAAGTGGCACCAGCTGTGACTGTCCCTATGACAGCTGTTACTTTGGATACAGCTACAGCCGCATTCCATCCAGTATTGAAAAGGTAATGTGGTATATTATTTATATTGGTATTAGACATAAATATCTCCTTATTAATTTTTGTAAAATTTTATTTATATTAATTTAAGGAAATGTAGTAGAATTATGATGGTAGTATTTTCTACTAATTTCCAAACGGCTAATAGGTGGCGTCCTTTAGCCGTTTTTTAGTATGTTATGTTAGTTTTTCCATGATAATTTCCATATAAATATTTTTTATTATTGATGAATAAGTTTATTATTAGTTAACAAAAAGTTAATCAATGACTAAACTTGATTATAATAAGTAAGCTCTATGTAGTGCTGAACTTAGATATTGTAAAGTGTAAAAACCTTCAAGTTAACTACAATAAGTGTGATGTAATGATAGATACATTGGCCTGAGGCCAATATTACTGAACCACATTAAAAATGCACTTAGGTCGTTGTTTATAATAACTTTCTTTTCAACTATATATTGTAAATTTTTAATTACTTCCATGACTGTCCCCAGTTGCAAAATTTAATACAGTCCATTATGCTTAAATTTTTTTTATTGTCAATAATAATGGATAGATTATTTAGTATTGGAAATGTAAGAGCTCCTTATAAAGTTTAATCTTGAATAAAATAACAGAATTATATTAATTTAATTGGGTTTAAGTGGAGTGTATAAGTAAGAAAAATATTATAGCATGAAAAGCATGTAAAGCATAAAATTTTGCTCTATCTTAACAGATTTATCCATGTGATTTTTAAAAGTCTCATAAATTTAACCTTACCTTCAATTTGTTTGATATTTATTATTATAATTTTAGATAATAATTGACAAATCTATAGGGGTGTAATAGTAATGAGACTTATTCGCATTATTAATTAGAGGTGTAAAATGAGTATTATTTGTGAATCAGGTGTTGGACATGCTGTTGGTGAATTTGTTCAAAGTATTATAACCGTATCTATGTATGAAAAAATGCCTAAGTATTTTAAAGGAGTTGCAAGCATTATAGGTTGGATATCTCATGAAATGATTGTTGAGCCAATGATTGATGCAAGTATTTGCTATCCTGATAAAGTATATTATGCAGTGAATAATTTTATATATAATCCAATTTCAATAATCGATGATTTAACAGAAAATGTATGTAGTATGATTTCAATAAATAATGCAGCATCATTTTTAACGACAAGTTTGTTTACAAATTATAATCACCAACTGTTATATAATAATGAACATATAATAGCCAGTTTTGCTAAATTGATTCCAATAAATATGTTTGGATCTTATGGAATTAAGCAGTTTTATGATTATTTGTTGCTTAAATCAAATATAGAAAATAACAATTCAGAAAATTCAAATTTATATCCATATATATGTGTAAATAATACTACTGAATTATCTGTATATTCAATGCTTGTAATAGAAAAATGTTATTCTGAACTAGATTAATTTATAATCCTTTCTAATTTTATATTTGTATTCTTTAACTTGTCTATTAGATTGCCATATCCACGTTCAATTTGCTCAGCAGCATCAAGTTGAGTTTTCCCATCTGCTAAGACAGCTGCAATTAAATATGCAAGCCCTGCTCTTAAATCAGGAATTTTTAAAGGTGTTGAAATAGCTTTTAGTTTTGATGGCCCATGAATTAATGCGCTATGCATATGATCTTGCCCTCTATATCTGCATTCTACAGAGCCTAGACATGAACTTACAGTTTCTGTTTTTGCTCCAAGTTTATTTAGTATATCTAAATAACCAAATCTCTTTTCATGTACAGTTTCATGAATAACAGATATGCCATTTGCTTGTGTTAAAATTGTTGCAAATGGCTGTTGCCAATCGGTTGAAAATCCAGGATAAACATCAGTTTCAACTTCTGTAGATTTTAATTCTCTTTTACGAAAAAATAATATGCTATCATCTTTTAAAAATTTAAAGCCACCTCCAATTTTATTAAAATGAGGTAAAAAATTTCCTAATAAATCTGGTCTTATTCCTGAAACTTCAATTCCACCATTTGATGCGCATGCAAGTGATGCCCATGAAGCTGCTTCAATTCTATCTCCTGCAATAAAGAAATTAGTGCCATTTAATTTTTTTACACCATGAATTATTAACTCTCTATTTCCGTTGAGAAATATAATAGCACCCATAGAGCGAAGCATTGTTATTAATTCTATAATCTCAGGTTCAATAGCAATATTTTTTATTATACTTGTGCCTTCTGCGAGAACTCCTAAAAATAAACAAGTTTCTGTTGCCCCTACTGAAGGATAGGGTAAATTAATATGAGAAGCTTTTAGCCTTGCTTTAGATTCAGCAATATACTTATTGCCTTTTTGGTAAACTTCAGCACCAAATTTTTTTATAGATTCGATATGATAATCAACATTTCTTTTTCCAATATGATCTCCACCTACAGTTGGTACACTTGCCTTACCAAATCTATGAAGCAATATACTTAAAAGTAAAATAGGCACTCTATTTGTTTTTGTATCGGGTAATGATGCCTCATACTCAGTTATTTTAGATGAATCTATATACATGGTGTTAATATCTTGTTTCCAATCAACCTGTACTCCAGCAGATATTAATAGTTCTTTTGTAATTTCTACATCACCAATATTTGGCATTCCTCTAAGTACTGTTATTTCAGAACTTAATAAAGCTGCAACCATTGCTTTAGTTGCAAGATTTTTTGCACCCATGCAACAAATTTTACCATGTATAGGGGATCCACCTTGTATAATATATGAAATATTTTGCATCTTAAATTTAATTAAATTAAAACATTGTCTAAGCCAACTGACCGCAGTATATTTGATAAAGTTATTAATATAAAGTTAAAATTTTTTTGAGAATAGCCTTCAAATCTTATAGTTAATTTTTCTTCAGTATTTGAACATCTTACTAACCACCAACCTTTCTGATTTTCGACTCTTATTCCATCTATATTGATATATTTAATATTTTGAGCAGTTAGTAATTTTTTTATTCTATTTAAAATAAGTTTGTGTTCTTTATTTAATATAATTCTAATTTCAGGAGATATATATATTTTAGGTATATTGCGTAAATTGCATACACTATTTTTATTTGAAAATAAATATATGAATTTTGCAGCTGCAAATAATCCATCATCAAATCCGAAATAATTTTCTTTAAAAAATAAATGACCACTTACTTCGCCTGCAAGTAGTGCTTTTGTTTTTTTCATTTTATTTTTTATGTTGCTATGACCAGTTTTCCATAAAATAACTTGAGATCCAAATTTTTTGAGCTCATCTATTATAGTTTTACTTGCCTTAATATCGACAATAATTTTTGGCACTGAATGTCTTTGTAATAGGTCACGGGTATAAATTAATAATAATTCATCTCCATAATATATTTTTAAATTATTATCTATAATAACAATTCTATCTGCATCACCATCAAAGGCAATACCTAAATCACAATTATATTTTTTAATTGTATATTTTAACTTAGTTAAATTATGTTCATTTGTTGGATCTATATAACGATATTTTATGTTGTCGTGAACTAATATGTATTCTCCAGGTAATTTTTTTATAAGATTTTTTACAATTTTAGCTACTGATGCATTGCAAGAGTCCCAGGCTATTTTCCCATTTTTAGCTATGTCATATATTTTTTTTAAATTTTGTCCAGATAATGGCTGCTTATTGATAATAATTTTAAATCCATTGTAATCTGTAGGATTGTGCGAGGCTGTAATCATGATTCCACAAGAAGCATTGTGCATAGTATTACAGGCATAATATAAGATTGGGGTTATGATTAAGCCTAGATTAACTACATGGCATTCTACATCTAGAAGCCCTTCAATTAAATGCAATTTCAGTAAAGGTGAACTTTTTCTTCCATCATAACCTACACATATTTTAGATGTAATGCCTATATTTTTTAAATACGTCCCTAAGCTACAACCTATGAAATATGAATCAATTTCAGTTAAATTTCTTTGAAATTCTCCTCTAATATCGTATTCGTTAAATATCTTCGTTTTGAAGACATGCTTTTTGCATATCATATTTGTTTAAATATTCCTTCCCAGTATAAGCCTTAATTCTTAAGGCATGAATTATCTTTAACTCTTGTTTTAATATAGCATTAATCATTTTGTGTCTAGATAATAAATTGATATTTTCAAATTCTTTTGCAGCAACTGTTAATGAAAAATGTGTATTACCTTGTTTAGCTTGATCATTATGTCCTATATGCAAATGTGAATCATCTTTTAAGTCTAGAAAAATAACTTTAAGATTTTTTTGAAGTTTGTCTTTAATTATGGAACTTATATTAGATTTTATAACCTGATGCATAGCTCATTATATAGTTTTTCAGTGGAGTAAATTTATTAATGAATTTTAGGCCAATTTTACAAGATAATTTTGCAAGAATTAAATTTGAAGCAAAAATGTTATTTATGTTATGAGTAGAGTTAATCATTAGATTAATATCAAACTCTCTTTGCTGGTTATACTTATTAAGCATATTATTTGAGCATATGTCTAGTCCAAGTTCTATATTGTTGTTTATTAAGTTATGTAAATGTTGTATATCTCTTAGTCCTAAATTCAATCCTTGTCCTGCTATAGGGTGGATGCCGTGTATTGCATCACCACAAAATACAGTTTTATCTTTAAAATATGATTTTGCATATATTAAGTTAAGTGGAAAAAATGCAATATCAGATACTAATTTAATATCACCTAAATAATTTTTTAGCTTTTTTTTAATAAGATAAATGACATCTTTTTTTTGCATAGATTTAAGAATTTTACCAATGCCAGTTTTATCTGTCCATACAATACAAGACTCATGTCCACCTTTTTTTGGTAGTATTGCAAAAGGTCCAGAGCTTAAAAATTTTTCAACTGCAATGCCATTGTGATTATATTCATGCTTTAAATCAAAAACAATGGCATCTTGTTGGTAACTTATTTTTCTTATTTTAATTTCTAATAACTCTCTTGTCTTGGAATTCTTTCCTTCAGCAACAACTAATAGTTTAGAATTTAATATTTCACTATTAGAGAATGTAATTTGTGAATAATATGGTGAATTTTGTATTTTTTTTATTTCCTGCCCTTGATAGAGACTAATATTTTTATGAGTAGATATTTGAGATTTTAAAGCATTAATAATATGCTGCTCATCAACCATATATCCAAAATTTTGCAAATCTAAATCTTTTGGATGAAAATTAAGATCTTCATGAGTTTTATGATCTTCAATTAATATTTGATTTATAGGTTGTGCAAATTTTTTAATCTTGTTTTCTATATTAATTTTGCTAAAAATTTCCATTGAGGCCGAAGCAATAGCAAATGTTCTGCTAGGCATATTTGATTCATTTTTTGGAATATAATTTAAAGCAACATTGTCTATAATGGCTATTTTTAAATTTTGTTTTGCAAGTAAACATGCAAGTGACATTCCTATATATCCTGCTCCGCTAATTATGATGTCATAATTCTCTTTTTTCATTTTTTATTAATAAAAGGATCAAATTTTTTGCCAATTAGAAGTAAACATGGTGTAAAAAATAATGTTAAAATTGTTGCAAATGCAAGGCCACCTGCTATTGAAGTTGAAAGTTGTCTCCACCATTGACTTGAAGGAGCATCATAGCTAATTTCACGAGTGAAAAAGTTTATAGTAAGGCCAAAAATCATTGGAAGTAGTCCGAGTATTGCTGTTGATGCTGTAAGTAATATTGGTCTAACTCTTTGTATACCTGCTCTAATTATTGAATCTTTGACATCATGCCCGTTTTTTCTGAGATGTTGATAAGTATCAATATATAGAATATTGTTATTTAAAACGATTCCAGATAGAGCTATAATGCCAATTCCACACATTACAACGCCAAAAGGTTGCCAAGTTACTATAAGTCCTAATAAAACTCCTACAGTGGATAAAAATACTGCACTCATAACAACTATGGTATGATAAAATGAATTAAATTGTATTAACATTATCATAAACATCATAATTAGGGCTAAAGAAAAAGCCTTACCTAAAAAGCTTGAAGCTTCTTTTTGATCTTCGGTCTCACCTTTAAATTGATAATCTATTCCTTCTTCAGAATTTTTACTTAACCATTCTTGTAATTCTTTTATTTTATCATCTACTAAAACTCCTTTTTCAACATCAGATTTTATTGTAATTACGTTTTCCCTATCTACTCTAGTAATTTTGTTAATTCTATCAGTTGCCTTGATGTTTGCAAAATTTGTAATTGGAATTTTTTGATTATCTTTGTTAATTATATTTAATTGATTCATTTCGTTAATATTTCTATTTTTTGGATCTAATCTCAACACTATATCAACTTCATCATCAGCATAATCTGGTCTAAAGCTTGATAATTTAAGGCCATCAGTAAATAAAAGTAAATTATTTCCTATATCTATAGCATTTAATTTAAAAATAGCTGCCAATTCTCTATTTATATCAATTTTCCAATCAATTCCTGGAGTAGAATTAGTATCCTCTACCTCTTTAAATCCTCCCATTTTTTCCATGGCTAATCTAACTTTATTAACAAATTTAGGTACTTTATCAAAATCTCGAGAAGTAAAATTAATTGTAATTGGTTTTACTTGAGATGGTCCATTTTGTTGAGCCAAAATTTCAATATCTATTCCTTTAATATCTGATACTCTAGCTTTAATATCTTTAAAAATAATATCTGCTTTTCTTCTGTTTTTCCAATCAGCTAGTTCCAATTGTATTGTTCCAATTGTATTTTTAGGAAGTGAATCATCTCTATCAAAATTACCACTTTTAGAATAAAATACTTTAATATCAGAAGTCATATTAAGTATTTTTTGTTCTACAGATTTTGTTATTTTATCTCTTTCTTCAAGAGATAGATCGCTACCAGTTTTGATAGCAATTACAGCATTTTCAGGCTCAATTTTAGGAAAAAATTCTACCCCAGTGCCTGATATACCAAAAAATACATATACAGAAATTAATAAGAGAAAGCTAGAAGCGATAAACGTTTTTGGTCTATTTAATACTGATTTTAGTAAATTATGATACCTTTTTGATAATCCTTCTAGATTATGTATATCTCCTTCTTCAGCAGCTTTCATTGAATTAATGATTTTTAAGTCAAATTTTTTAGGCTTACCAAATAATGGTCCCATTGAAGGCTGAAAAAACAAAGCAAATAAAATAGAATTAGTAAGAATTATTATTACTGTTATAGGCATGTATTTCATAAATTGACCTATAACACCAGGCCAAAATAATAGGGGCATAAATACAACAACTTTAACTAGCGTAGAAGTTAGAATAGGCCAAAACATTCTGACAGCTGAATGTACAAATGCTTTATTAATACACATTCCTTCAATGATTTTTCTGTCAGCATATTCGCTAACAACTATTGCATCATCAACTATCATTCCAACTGTTAATATTAAACTGAATAAAACAACAATATTAAGGGTAAGACCAGATATTTCCAATACTAATATACCAATTAAAAAAGATGATGGAATTGAGAGTGCTATTAATAATGCTGATCTTCCACCAACTGAAAATATAACCACAATAGTTACTAAAATAACAGCTAATAGAATTCCATTTTCTAAGTCGTCAACCATACTTTTGATGTTTTTAGACTGATCTTGAGAATAAATTATTTTTAGATTATTTGGTAGGTACTTTTGTTGATTTTTAACTACGTCTTTTACTTGTGATATTGTTGAAATTATATTTGCACCTGTTCTTTTAGTTACTTCTAAGACAATTGCTGATGTTCCATTAACTCTTGCTATATATTCTGGATCTTTATAAGTTTTTTTGATTACAGCGATATCTTTTAGCTTAATTACTTTATTTTTATAACTAAAAATTGGAAAATCATTAAGTTCGTTTACAGATTCAACAGTACTTGGTATTTTAACAGAAAAACTTCCACCTTCATTTTTAACTTTACCAACAGCTATTAAAGAGTTGTTTTCTGCAATCATTTGTTTAATTTGAGATAAGTTGAATCCATAATAATTAAGTGTCTCAGGATTTATTATTACTTCAACAATATCCTCTCTATCTCCACTAATATCTACGCTAAGTACATCTTGTACATTCTCAACTTTATCTCTTAAATCTCTTGCAATACTAATTAGGCTATCTTGAGGTATATTTCCAGTCAAAATTATATTTAAAACAGGAAATAAACTTAAGTTAATTTCCTTTATTACTGGTTTATCAGTATCTTTAGGTAATTCATGTTCAGTATCATTTATTTTTGCTCTTACATCTCGTAAAGCTTTATCACTATCAAATCCTGCATGGAATTCAATTAATATTACTCCACTTCCTTCAAAGGCATATGATTTTAATTGTTTTATGCCTGATATTGATCTCAAAGCCATTTCCATAGGTCTTAAGATCAATTTTTTAGAATCAGTTGGAGAAATCCCTTGATGAGTTATAACTGTATATATCATGGGTATTTTAACGTTTGGATTATCTTCTTTTGGTATTGAAGTATATGAAAAATAACCACAGATAGTTAGTACTATTAGAAAAAGTATGGTTGCTCTTTTCCTTAAGGTAAATGCTTCAATTATATTTTCCATAAGCTTAAATTGCGATATCAATTATTTTTTTTTGATGATTCAATCTTTTTTCTTAGAGGTTCTGGTATATCATTTTTTATAAGTTTATATGCAAACTTTTCCATTAAAGTAAATTGTTCATAATTTTTATGTTCATCAATTTTAATAGTATACATAGTTTTGCTATTATCAGATTTAAGTTGAGACATTTCATTATTCACAGGTATTTTAGGCTTGTTTTTATATTCTGTATATTTTTGAAAAATTAAATACCCGATTAATAACCAAGCTAAATATGTAATAATCTTACTTTTATATGTTATCATTTTTAAGTGTTATAGTACTATATAAGCTATACTAATATCTTTAAGTGAAAAAAACAATAGTAACTAAAGTATATGCTAATATCCAAAAATAGTCATTATAGCGCTAACTGAAATAGGAATTGTCATATTATCATTAAGTTTTGCATTATTTGAATATAGTTCTACAATTGCTGAGAGAAGTGATGCGAGAAGTGAAGTTAATAAAAATTTATAATCAAGTTCGTAAATAAAGGTAATAAATAGGCTTATAGCACATGAAGTTAAGAAAAATGCAATACTACCTTCAATACTCTTTCCGTTTA
This sequence comes from Rickettsiales endosymbiont of Trichoplax sp. H2, assembly GCF_009690945.1. Classification (NCBI taxonomy): domain Bacteria; kingdom Pseudomonadati; phylum Pseudomonadota; class Alphaproteobacteria; order Rickettsiales; species Rickettsiales endosymbiont of Trichoplax sp. H2. The sequence continues at coordinate 257,114 of NZ_NPHZ01000002.1, read as the reverse complement.
TTTTTGTTTTTCCAAATAATTTTCCGATAATTGATGCGTTTATATCGGATAGTATTAATATTGATATAGCAAGATTGAAAACAGGTTTAGAAGATATTAATAAGCAAATCAACATTCCTATAAAAGCAAAAGTTAATGCAGAATAACTTTTTTGTTCATGTTTTCTGTATATTTGGGAAAGACCAATTTTTTTAAAAAAATTATATTCTAATAAATTAAATTTTACTCTAATCTTATCCACAATAAAAGAGAGAACTAAGAGTGCTGTAATAAGAACTATCATTGTACTCTTTTTAGAAAAGTGATAAAGTACAGGAAAAATAAGGCCTAAAAGATGTATACTTTTTCTATAAAATTCAATGTAAATATCGGCCTGATGTTTTTTATTCATTATGCAGAGTTATTATGATTGCTCTTGTTACAGCATTATTTATTTTAAGCTTTATACCATTTTTATTATTGATGGTATTTATTTTTATTAAAAAAATAAATAAAGAAAAATTTAATAATCGTATAAAAGATATAAAAGAAAATTCTCCATATAGAAAAACCCAAAATAATATTAAGCCAAAAAATGATTTTTTATTTTTAGAAAAAGAAGAAAATGAATTAAATTTAGATCAAGAACTAGACAAGGTTGAAAAAATTTCTCCAAGGAAAATTGATAAAGATGAGGGTAAAGTAGTTGGGGTTGTTAAGCCAAAAGGATTTTGGTCTAAATTTATTATGTCACAAAAGATGGGTTTTATTTTTGCTAGGTTGGCTGCAAGTGAAAATAAAGGAGAGGGATTTTGGACAAATTTAATCAAGGCTCAAGATGTTTCTCAAGGTAAGGATAAAGGAAGGGGCAGGTAAAAATTAAATAATTTTAATATTATGTAACAAAAAAGAGAGGAGATTTTGATTTTCAAAGATTTAAAAAGTCTTTAATTTTTTCTATTGCAATATAATTCATGCTAAAATTAACCCAAACTGCAGATAAGAAATTTATAGCAAATCTTATAATCATGAAACGGAGCATCTCTGAGCAGTCATCACGAAGGAGGAATACATACCACCCTACATTCATCACGAGGGAGAGACTTTAGTCTCGACTGTGGTGATCATAATTGTTGTCGCATTTACATTTATTGATAATTTTCCTGGATTGCCGAGAGCATTAAAATGCTCTCGCAATGACTATATTGCTAACTAAAATTGTATTTAAATATTTGTATATAGCAGTTTTTTCACCTTTTACTAAGTATTTCTTATATGCAGCTCGGGTTACTTACATTGAAAAATAACGTCACGGTAGTTATGAGTTATTACCTATTATTGATTTATAGCTAGTTTATTATACCTTACTTAATTTTGTGTTATAATGGCTTTGCGCAATATTTAATTTAGTGTATGGCTGAAATTTATGAAGATAAAGACTTTATATCTGCAATGAACAACCTTTTATATAAAGAACAAAAAGATTCTATATCTACTATAATAAAAAACTACTATTCATCTGGTCTTAAACTTAAAAATATAGACCAATCTCAGCAAAAAGGAGTATATTCAAGTATGAAAAAGTTGTATGATTAATATATCTCTTCTGGAGTAACAACAATTTTAGAATGGAATCAAGCTATTTCTCAAGTTTTATTTCCTGTAGCTCTAGTTGCTGCAGATGCTCTCATCAAGTACCATAAGTGGTCAAAAGCTGCACAGGTGCAAATTAAACCCAATAGCAAGCTCGATAAATTTCTTAGCAAGCATGGAGAAGCATCAACTTCAGAAGTATTCGACTATGGTCTGAATTTTATGGTAGGTAAGTATACTTATATAGCTAGAGGATCTAATGCAGATGCAGAACTACCACCAAAACTTGTAGAAAATTTTGGAGAATTAGCAGCAAAAGCTGTAGCAAATCATGTATTAAATGGAGATTATTTAGATTGATCAAATATAAGTCAGTGTTCTATAGCTGATACAAAAATACCACACAATAATTGTATATTTATATTACTTTTTTATTATCTCAATAATATTATATATATCTTCTTTCAGATATAAAACTTTATATACATAATGACATAAAGGCATTTGAATTTTCAAAGATTGAGATATTTTATAAATTGATTTTGCTGTATAATAACCTTCAACAACAATATTATCTAAATCCAACATTTGTTGATTTTTTGCAAGTTCAAATCCAAATTTGGTATTTCTTGATGTTAAGCTATATGATGTTAAAATTAAATCTCCGATCCCAGCTAAAGAATAGGTAGTATCAATATTTCCTCCAAGTGACTTTATTAAATTATTAATTTCATTTAAAGAAAACACAAATAGCGTCGCCATAAAATTTTCACCTAATTCAAGTCCTTTAGCAATGCCAAGTGCTATGGCTATTAAATTTTTTACAGCACCACAAACCTCAACCCCAACTACATCATTAGATATTTCTGTTTTAAAAAATTTTGTATCAAATATTTTTTTAGCACTAGATAAAAATTCATTGTTTTTTGAAGCAATGAGGGTTTTTGCAAATTTCTCATATATTATCTCTTTTGCAAAATTTGGACCAGATAAAATGGCAATATTAGCATTAGGAAAATATTGTTTACAAATATCTGACGGAAATTTTAATTTCTCATTTTCAATACCTTTTGAACAAATAATAAAATTTTGTAAAAAAGTTTGATTTTTAATCATTTTAACAAAAGAATCAAGAAATCTCACTGGAATTGCTATAACACAAGTATTGATGTTCTTTACATCTTCAAAATTATCTATAGCTTTAATATTTGTAGGCAAACTTATGTCACCTAATTTAGCAAAATTTTTATGTTCATGATTAATTTCTCTAACCGTTTCAGGATTTTTTGAATATATAAATACTTCTTCTATATTTTGTGAAATAATTTTTGCTAATGCTGAACCCCAAGCACCTGCACCAAAAACGACAATTTTCTTTAGCATTTTATTCACCAATAGAAAGATCTTCGATTATAAAATCAATCATATTTTCATTGAAATAATTTACCTGTAAATAACCTATCAAATTAATCTTTTTACCAATACTCTTGAATATACTACTACATTTGTCATTATTTATAGCATTAAATAATATACATTTTAAGTTTTTAGATGATTTATTATAAATATTATCTTTAATAATAATGATCAAATGATTCACTGACATTTTGCATACTTTACAAATTATTGCATTAGAAATCATAAATCTAGGCCTTTCATTGCCTTGTCCAAATGGTTCTGCAATTTTTAAGTCATCAAATAAATTATTATTTACACTATCTACAGAAATCAAAGCATCTACTTTAAGCTCTTTTGCTTGTTTAAAGATGGTTTTATGATTATCTTTTCCTAAAACTCTTGACAATAAAAAGCTATAAAACATTTCAATTTTGTCTTCTTCAATGCTAAAACCACCAGCCATCTCATGACCTCCTCCTTCAATTAAAAGCCCTTCTTCTTTTGCTATCGATATATTCATTCCTATATCAATACCTTTGATTGATCTAGCGGAACCTTTGCCAATTCCATCATTTAAAGATATAACCAATGTTGGTTTTTGGTATTTTTCTTTTATTTTACTAGCTAATATCCCCAAAATACCTAAATGCCAATTTTTTCCATATGCCAATAAAATGCTATTATTTTCAATATTTTTAAGTTTTATACATTCTATAGCTTCTTCTAAAGTAGTGCTTTCAATAGCTTTTCTTTGCTTGTTATATTTTTCTAGACTTAATGCAATTTTATGTGCCTCTTCATGTGATTCAGTTGATAATAAAATAGAACCTAGATACCCTTTTCCTACTCTACCACCTGCATTTATTCTAGGTCCAAATATATATCCCAAATGATATGATTCAGATCTCTTATTAATATTTGCTAGGTTAGCTAAAATTTTTAACCCTAAATTTTTCTTCTTATTTATTAGTTTTAATCCATGTTGTACAAATGCTCTATTTATATCTATCAAGGGCATTACATCACAAACTGTACCTAGAGCAACAAGATCTAGGTAATCTATTAAATTAGGTTCAGGATTTTCTACTTTATGAAAGAAGTCTTGCTCTCTTAAAACACTTCTGACAGCAGTTACTACGAAAAATACAACTCCAACTGCTGCAATATTTTTGAACTTAAATTCATCATCTAACCTATTAGGATTTATTACTGCATAACACTCAGGTAATTTTTCTAGTGCTAGATGATGGTCTATTACAATAACATCTACTCCCATATCTTGGGCATATTTTATTGGTTCAAATGCTACAGTTCCACAATCAGTGGTTATTATTAAATCATTTCCTTGTTTAATTAATTTTTCAAATGCATTAATATTAGGACCATAACCTTCATTAAATCTACATGGTATATAAACGCTTGCTTCTACACCAAGATCTTTAAAAAACCTTTTTAACAAAGCAGATGAAGTAGCTCCATCAACATCATAATCTGCATAAATGACAATTTTTTCTTTATTTATTATAGATTCAACAATTCTTTTTGCCGCTCTATCCATATCCTTAAGTAAAAAAGGATCTGGCATTAAATTTTTTATTTTAGGATATAAAAAATTTTGCATAGATTCTGCATCATTTATTCCTCTATTAATTAATATTTTAGCTAAAATATCACTTATGTTAAATTTCTGGGTAAAAAATGATATATCTTTTTCATTTTGCTCTTGTAATGTCCATTGCAATTTTTTATATGAATTTTTAACATTAAGTTCTATTTTATTACTATTCATATATAAATGCATTTACAAAAAATTAATTTTCAATAAAAATAGCACATAAAATAATTAAACCAATAAAAAGAAAAAAATATTGTTAAAATATAAGATAACAATTGAATATGAAGGTACAAAATACCATGGTTGGCAGCGCCAAAAAAACTTAGATACAATTCAAGGTGAAATTGAATCAGCTTTATTTAAATTAACTAAAAAACATATTCTTGTTTACGGAGCTAGCAGAACTGATGCAGGTGTTCATTCATATGGCCAGGTAGCACATTTTGAAATATGCAATCACTATAATATTTATGAAATTCAAAATGCAATAAATTATTATTTAAAACCTCAAAAAATTTCTATTGTTAATATTGAATTAGTAAAGAACATATTTCATGCAAGATTTTCTAAAAAAAAGAAACGTTATATTTACAAAATAATAAATAGAAAATCCCCACTGACTATACAAAAAAATCTTGCATGGCATGTTATATTACCACTTGATATTAATAATATGATAGAAGCATCTAATTATATGCTAGGAACTTTTGATTTTACTAGTTTTAGAGCATCAGGATGCCAATCTAATTCTCCTATTAAAACTATAGATTCAATAAAAATTATTAAAAATAATAATGAAATTAATTTAATTTTTACTGCAGAATCATTTTTATATAACCAAATTAGAATAATGGTTGGAACACTAAAAGATTTTGGAACAAAACAATTAAATCCATCATATATGAAAGAAATTATAAGCGCTAAAAATAGAAAATTTGCTGGTGAAACAGCCCCTAGTTTTGGTTTATATTTAGATGAAATTCATTATTATTAAATCCCATAACCTAAATACTGCTAATTTTATTTAGTTTATTATAAAACTATTATTAAATACTCATTATATCTTTTGATTTCTTACTTAAAATCCCATCAATCTTTGCAATGAATTCATCAGTTATTTTTTGAATTTCTTGGGAATAATTCTTCAGTTCATCCTCAGAAATCAGTTTATCCTTTTCTTGTTTTTTAAAAGCATCAATTCCACCTCTCCTAATATTTCTAACAGAAATTTTGGCTTGTTCAGTATATTCATTAGCCTTTTTTACTAATTCTTTCCTTCTCTCTTCACTGAGATTAGGTATATGTAACCTTATAACTTGTCCTTCAGAATTAGGAGTAAGACCTAAACCAGAGTTTAAAATTGCCTTCTCAGCACTTTGAACTAACTCTTTATCCCAAACTTGAACTAACAATGTTTTTGCATCTGGAGCACTTACGCTTCCAACTTGATTCATTGGCATTTCACTTCCATAAGCTTCAACCTTGATTGGATCAAGCAGAGCAGTTGAAGCCCTACCAGTTCTTAATCCACTTAAAGAATTACTTAAGGAAGATATTGCTCCTTCCATTTTCTCTTTTAAATTATCTAATATTTCTTTTTCCATTCAAATAGAGTTTATTTTATAGTTGTGTAATTACCCTTATTTTGCAAAACCTTGGCAAATTCTCCGCTTTTTCCAATGTTAAAGATTCTTATTGGCATTTTGTTGTCATGCGCCAACGTTATTGCAGTAGTATCCATAACTGATATATTTTGCTTAATAACATCCTCATGACTTAGCTCTTTATATCTTATAGCTTTGTTATTTTTCTTTGGATCTTCAGAATAAACACCATCTACTTGCGTTCCTTTAAGTATAATTGAACAGTTCATTTCTATAGCTCTTAAAACTGCCCCTGTATCTGTAGTAAAAAATGGATTACCCGTACCTGAAGCAAAAATTACTATTCTACCTTTTTCTAAATGCCTTATTGCTTTTCTTCTTATATATTGTTCAACAATAGTAATAATAGGAATTGCTGATACTACCCTAGTATATAATCCTTTGCTTTCAAGCTTACTCTGTACGGCTATTGCATTTATAACTGTAGCTAACATTCCCATATAATCAGCAGTAGCCCTTTCTATTCCTACTTCTGCAACTGTGACTCCTCTACAAATATTACCTCCACCAACTACCAGGCAAACCTCATAACCTAAGTCATATACTTCTTTTATGTCTTCACAAATTTGATCTATTATAGTATTGTCATGCCCAAATTTTTCTTTGCCCATTAGGGCTTCACCTGAAATTTTTAATAGTACTCTATTTTGTTTTTTCATATTATAAATAAAGGATTATTCACCAATTTCATATCTTAAATATCCTGAAATATTAAAATCACAATTGTTTTTAGATTTTAAATCTTCAATTACTTTATTAATTTTTGTCTTACCATCTATAACAAATGCTTGTTCAAGCAATACAATTTCTTCCAAAAATTTTCTAATCCTACCTTCTATCATTTTCTCTACAACATTAGCTGGTTTACCACTTTGTAAAGCTTGGTCTCTTAAAATATCTTTCTCTTTTTCAACTACATCCTTATCAAGACTTTCAACATTTAAGGCCATTGGTTTTGAAGCAGCTATGTGCATTGCAAGTTGTCTACCAAATTCTTCAATCTCATCATTAACATCACCTTCAAGCGCAACAACTACACCTATTTTCCCAATATTATCTGCCAACTTATTATGCATATAAGGTATTATTTTGCCTTTACTTACACCTATCTTATTAATTTTTTTAAGGCTTATATTTTCTCCTATAATAGAAATATGTTCAGCTATCAATTCATTAATAGGAGTTGAATCATGATTTCCTGATTCTAAAAATTTTTCAACTTCAACTCCTTCATAATCATGCGCACTTTTAACAACTTTTTTTGCTAGATTTAAAAATTTTTCATTCTTTCCAACAAAGTCAGTTTCTGAATTTAATTCTATTATTGTTGCATTATTTCCATCAATATTAATTGCTATTACTCCTTCACTAGTCTCTCTACCAGCTTTTTTACCAGCTGAAGCAAGACCTTTTTTTCTAAGCCACGCAACTGCATCATCAATATTTGAATTAGTTTCTAAAAGAGCCTTTTTGCAATCAAGCATACCAGCTCCAGTTTTATTGCGTAACTCTTTAATTAAACTTGCACTTATAGACATATTTGATTCACCTAATTTTTATTAATAGTTTCAGTTTTTTCTTTGTTTTTATCAGATATATTTTTTACATTTACTCCTTCAGAAGTTAAATTGATTTCCATTCCCGCTAATATAGCTTCTGACATTAAATTACAATATAGCTTAATTGATTTTCTAGAATCATCATTACCAGGAATCACAAAATCAACCCCTTTTGGACTAGAGTTAGTATCTACAATAGCAATAACAGGTATATTCAATTTATTAGCTTCTTGAATAGCTATTGCATGAGTTTTAACATCTATAACAAACAAAATATCTGGCAATCGCACTAAATTTCTAATTCCTCCAATTGCTTTTTCTAATTTCTCTTTCTTTCTTGTGAAATCTAGTAATTCCTTTTTAGTGTATAATCCTTCTTCAGAATCAAGTATTTCTTCGTATTTTTTTAAAGTTTTAATAGACGATGAAACTGTTGTCCAATTTGTTAACATCCCACCTAACCAACGATGATTAACATAGTATTGGCTACATTTATCTGCAGCATTCTTTACTACATCTGTAGACTGCTTTTTAGTATTTACAAAAAGCACTTTCCCCTTATTAGACGCAACCGTAAACATTACTCTAAGTGCATTATATAAATGATGTGCAGATTGTTTTAAATCTATTATATGGGCTTTATTTTTTACTCCATAAATATATTTTGCCATTTCAGGATTCCAATGATTTTTTCTGTGCCCGAAATGAACGCCAGCTTCTAACAAAGCTTTTATATCAAAATTTGGTTTATAAGACATATATACTCCTTTTGGTTAAACTAATGCAGATTGAATTAACAATAAACGAAATGTTAACACCAAAAAATTTCTGCATGATTTTTTAACGAATATATATATATATAATTCAAATTACAACATAAATATTGAGATTATGGTTGTTAATTTAAAAATTTTTTATTTGTTTCTAAGTTAAAAATTTCATAGTATTAAATAATAACTAAATAATTTGGAATAAAAAAGTGACATATAAGCTTGTATTGGTAATAGATTCAAAATTTGCAAAAATTTATGAAGCGGAAGGCTTAAGGTTAAAAAATTTAATTTCAGAATATAAAGCTGATGAATTAGGAATAAGCCATAAAAAGCAATCTTTAAGAACTGGATTTAAAAAATTAGCTGGTGGTTCTTCTCATTTCTTTGATCCTCATACAGAGACAAAAGACATTGAAAGAGATGATTTTAGTAAAAAAATATCAGATATAATTAAATCTATGTTAAAAGAAAAATCCTTTTCTGAAATTATCCTCATAGCTTCTCCAAAAGTTTTAAACTTAATGAGAAAATATATAAGCAAAATATCTAATATAGATGTAAAAGAAATAGCTAAAGACCTAATTAATTCTAATGATGAACAAATAGAGAAAGTTGCTTTTTCTTAACTAATTATGGATTGCCGCACTCACTACGTTCGTTCGCAATGACAATATAGGAAAAATGATCATTCGCAATGACTACTTTGACTAAGTCATCAAGAATCAGGAAATGCAACAGACACAGTCATCACGAAGGAGAGGCATAGCCTCGACTGTGGTGATCCAGGATTATTGCAACATTTACGTTTTGTTGATACTTCCATGGATTGCCGCGAGCATTGACATGCTCTCGCAATGACGTTTTGATTTTTGTCACCACGAATTTACTTAGCAATCGTGGTGACCCAGAATTATCACCGAATTTACATTTGTTTATGCTTTCCATGGATTGACACAAACACTATATGCTCTTGCAGTGATGAGGCATATATATTAGATTACTGCATTCGACTCTGCCCTTCTAATAATGATTACCTTACAGAGAAAGAAAAATATACACGCCTTTATAAGGCGCGTAGCCAAAAATAATATATTAAATTCTTCCCCCTCTACTTTGATTGGCACTCGTCCTAGCTTCTCTTACCTTATCTGCATAAGATGATTTACTTTTATCTGCTAATTTAGATCTCTTATCTAGAGCTTTATTTTTATCTCCACGATTTTGAGCAGACTCATACCTTAGTCCAGACATTTTATTAGCATTTCTAAGAATATCCTTATCAGCTTTATCCTTCATGCCTTTAAAAGTATCTCTCCAACTCTCTCTTGATTGAATTTTTTCTGTCAATTTTGCTTGCTCTTGCTTTAATTTTGCTACCATTTCATCCTTATATGCTTGAGCCTCACGCATAGATTTATCGTCTCCACCAAATTGATCGCTTAAATCCATTGAACCTATACGCTCCATTTTTTCTGTTAACTCATGAGCTTCTACAATTAATTTTCCTGCATTCGCTTGAAATTTATCAGAAATTGCTTGAGAAACAGTTCCTTTTGCTGATTGAAAAGCATCATCCATTGCAAGCACACCTTTTTGTACTTCAACACCTAGATTCGCTGCTCCATAATATATTTTTGTACCTATATTTTGGATCATAGTCTTCGCATCGACAGCAATGTCATGCAATTTTATTTGAGCTTTATCACAAAAACTATTAAATTTATCAACTATCTGACTACCTAACTCGCTCATCTTTTGTCCAGCCCACTCCATAGCCTCCTTAAATTTATCGACTCCTTTATCTAATAATGCTTGAAAATCTGCTGCCAATTGTTTTATTGGCTCTATTATATTTTCATCAAACCAAGCGCCAAATTTTTTTGCTTTATCAACTGTCCAATCTTTAGATGCTTCAAGTTTATTAGTGATTCCTTGCTTTACATTATCTAAATCTTCACCTAGCTCTGCCCACCACAACTCATTTGTTAGCTTAGTATATTGAGACATAGCATCTATAAATTCTATATCGCCAGATTGTACTGCTCCTCCTAATGCACTCCTTTGACTATTAATTTTTTCAGTTTTTGCATTCATGTCAAACACCCCCGTTTATTAATTATTATTACTCAATTGCTTAATTGTATTCAGAAAATTTAGTTCAATTCAAGTAATAATTTTTGATTTAGTAAAATAATTTTAGATTTACCAAGCTTCAAAATTCACTTATAATAATAAGGTAAAAAATTGAATTGCCGTATTTTCCTTTATCTTCTTCACAATATCTACCCCTATTTCGTTTTCACAAGATTTTATATATCACACCAATTACCATCACAAATTTATGCGATAACCGTGGTGATCCAGAGATATTGCAACAATTACATTTATTTATTCTTTCCATGAATTGCCGCGAGCATTAACATGCTCTCGCAATGACAAAGTGCGACAGTGAATTACCATAATCTCCGCTGCCCCTCTCCACAATAACGAAGCTTATTATTTCACCTTAACAATAAACCTCCATAAATTTTCTTTGCCTTTTGTAATGCCAATCCTTGGTGTAGCTTCAAATGGAAATTTAACATTATTATTAAGGATTGAAAATTGTTGATTATTTATCATATCAAGCTGATTATGCTCTTTATTAATCCCCAGTTCTTTGCATAACTTTCCAGGACCATTTAAAATCTTATTTACATTTATAAGCTTTATGCCTCTTATTAAAACAGCAGCTGGAAAATCCTTTTTTTCAGTAACAATATTTAAACAAAAATACATACCATAAATCATATAAACATAACTAAATCCTGCTCTTTCAAACATCGCTTGATTACGTTTAGTTTTTCCCTTAGCTGCATGACATGCTGGGTCATCATAACCTATATATGCTTCTGTCTCTGTTATAATTCCTTGCAATTGGTTAAATAATAATATTTTACCAAGCAAATTTTTAGATACTTCTAAAGTTGGTTGCTCAAAAAACTCTCTTTTTAGAAAATCATACATACCAATTGAAAAAAGTGGTGGGACTTGTAGGACTTGAACCTACGACCGCACCGTTATGAGCGGCGTGCTCTAACCAACTGAGCTAAAGTCCCTAGCTGAGATAATAATATATATCAACAAGTTAAATTTATGTCCAGAATAAAGTTACTGTTAAATTTTGCAAAAATTAAAAGCTAAAGCTAAAACACTCTAATTATTAATACTGGTTATTGAAAAAAACTTTGTTTTATGATACATAGGAACCTTAAATTTTTATAAATCTTTACATGGGGCCACTATTTGACATTATAGAGGGTTTGCCAAAGTTTATTAAGCACTCTATTGATGATTTTGTTGAAGACAGCATTAAGATAGCAATGTTATATACTACTAGTAAATTTCATAGCAACTTAATGCCCCGTAGCTCAAATACTTTAGTTGATTTTACAGTAAATACGTTATCTATGTTATTTTATTATTGGTTTGCCAATGAAGTTTCTGATAATACTGCAGATAAAATTGATGAGTGGAAAAATAGTTATTTTGAGTTAAAAGACATTAGTATTGGCAACAAAACAAATAGTCAGAATTTTGTAATTGATTTTACCGAAGATCTGGTAGAGGATAGTGTCAAATTTTCTATGCTATATAGTAGCTATAAAGTAGGAACTTTAATTGCAAATAGCCATATATTTGAAACTTTTTTATCATCAACTCATTTACCTTATGGGCGTAATGCTGGTAAAATTCTAGATTTCACAGTAAAATGGGTTACTCCTATAACAGAATATACAAGATGTAATGAATACTCTGATAAAGCCGGTGACTTTTTTCAATATTATGCTGAGGAATTTTTAAATTATATCTTCAGCAACCCTACTAATACTACTTTTGATGAATTACAATAAAAATTTTTATAAGTTTATCTTTTTTATTATTGTATTGTGGTTAGTATAAATACAAATGTCTGCAGCTATTTTCATTGCTTTTTTAGCTTTATCTTCAAGCTTCAAACCTTTTACATCATCTAAAGCCTTTGCAGCTGCAAGTGCATAATTACCCCCTGATCCAATTGCAGCAAGCCCATCTTCAGGCTCTAAAACATCACCATTTCCAGATAAAATTAATGTACTTTCCTTATCTGCTACTATAATCATAGCTTCAAGTCTTCTCAAATACTTATCTAATCTCCAATCCTTAGCTAATTCTACAGAAGCTCTCATTAAATTGTTTGAGTATTTCTCTAGTTTTTCTTCTAATCTGCTAAATAGCGTAAATGCATCAGCTGTAGCTCCTGCAAATCCAGCAACAATACTGTCGTTAGCCAATGTTCTAATCTTATTTGCAGTATTTTTTACTACAGTATGGCCTAAACTAACTTGTCCATCACCAATGATAATAACTTGTTTATTATCCCTGATACACAGGATGGTAGTTGCATGCCAAGTAGGTTTTTGACTATTATTTAGCATAATTAATAAATATTTTATTTTATTGCAGATTAAATGCTCTTGATGAATTTGTAAATAGAATTTACAGCTTATCCATCCAATTCTCTCTAACTTTAATAAATAAGTACAAATGAACCTTCTTATTTGTCAATTTTTCAATTCCAGCTTTTGATCTAATACTAATTTTTTTAATATTCTCCCCTTTTGTACCTAAAATTATCTTTTTTTGACTTGCCTTTAATACAGTTATAACCTGATGAATAGTGATTACCTCTTCCTCCTCTTTCCAAGATTCTGTTTCAACTTTTAAATTATATGGAATTTCTTTATTTAAAAGTTTATATAGTTGTTCAATAGTTATGTCTTCAGCAAGCTGCTTAACGCTTCTATCTGTAATATCATCTTCATTATAATGCCAAATTCCACTAGGTGACTTGCTAATTAAATACTCTAAAAAATCCCCAACACCTTTATAGTTTATTGCTGATATCATAAATATATTATCGAACCCTTTATCATTTGCTTTTTGTGCTAAATTTAATAATATTTTTTTATCTTTCACTAAATCAATTTTATTAAAAATTAATATAAGTTGTTTTTTAGAATCAAAATAAGTCGTATCAACTAATGCATTCTCTAAGCAATTTTGTTTAGAAACATCAATAACTATACAAATAAAATCAACATTTTTAATTTCCTGTAATGACTTTTTTGTAATAGATTTTTCTAATCTGTATTTAGGATTTTTTAAGTATCCTGGTGTGTCAATAAATACTAATTGAGTATTATTTTTCGTAATAATGCCCTTAATGTTATCTCTAGTTGTGTGAACTTTATGCGTCACAATTGATATTTTTTGATTAAGCAATGCATTAAAAAGCGTAGATTTACCAGAATTAGGTGCACCTATAAAGCAAGCATATCCTATTTTCTTACTCATTTAAATTACAGTTTATAAAATTAAGCATTTCTTTTGCTGCATTTTGCTCAGCTTCCTTTTTGCTTTTTCCTTGTGCTTTAAATTTATATTTATTTTTAATAGATACTGAAATAGTAAAGACAGGACTATGAGCTTCACCTTCTTTTAAATCAATTTTATACTTAGGCAGTACTTTATATTTTTTTTGCACTATTTCTTGCAATTGAGATTTACAATCTCGTTTAAATAACTTGTCAGCATCTTTAAAAAATTCTGACCACCATTTCATAATAATTGTTTTTACAGTTTTAAAGTCACTATCCAAATATATTGCACCAATAATAGCTTCAAGAGCATTTTCTATATTATTAGGATTATTTCTTCCACCACACTGCTCTTCACCAGAATCAAGAACTATTTTTTCAGCCAAATTTAATTTTTCAGCTACTTTAACTATTGTTTTGGAGTTAACCAAATTAGCCAGAATTATTGATAACTGCCCTTCAGAATAATCAGTAAATTTATTATAAATAATATCTGCAATCACTGCATTTAATATACTATCACCCAAAAACTCCATTCTTTCGTAACTATCTAATTTATCTTTTTTTACTGCACTTGGATGAGTCAAAGCTATTTCAAGCAAATCAGAATTTTTAAATTTATAATCTTCTAATTTCACAAAATACTACTGTATAGTTTTAAAAGCTCTATTAGTTTGTAACTTTGTTATAAAATCTAACACCGAAAAATCTGAAGTCCAAAATAAAAATTTCGCCTTACCAAGCAAGTTATCTTCTGAAACATATCCTACTTTTTTTATAAATCTGCTATCAATGGAACTATCTCTATTATCACCCATAAAAAAATAATAACCTTTTGGTACTGTATAAACTGGAGTATTGTTATGGTCAAAATTATTATGATAACTTGATCTAATATGATCCATATAAATCTCATATTTTACTCCATTTGGTAGAATTTCTTCAAATATGTCTTTGGTATATTTAACCTTATTTTGCTCTATAATAATTTTTTGCCCTTTATATTCTCTTTTTACAGGCACTTCATTTATATATAACAGCCCCTCTTTAATTTGTATTTTATCTCCTGGCAACCCTATTAATCTTTTAATGTAATGCATACTCCTATCTGTTGGAAGCAAAAAAACTACAACATCGCCTCTTTTAGGCTTATTAAACATAAAAGTACCGCTGAATAAATTGAACCTATTTAACATAAATGAAAGTGAGCTATTATTATATCCATATGCAAATTTTTCAACAAAAAGATAATCCCCTACCTGTAACCCTGGCTTCATTGAGCCTGATGGAATTTTAAAAGGTTGATAGATAAATGTTTGAAAAATAAACGCAAAAACAAACGCAAATATAAGAGAATTAAATAGCTCTTTAATATTTTTAGATGAAAATATAGATCTTAAAAAATTAGTTAATGATTTATCCATGATTATTGTTTACATTCATATTTTCCAGCACATACTTTTGCCACAGGTATTCTAAAAGGTGAGCACGATATATAATCTACTCCTATCTGATTGAGAAATTTTATTGATGCAGGATCACCTGCATGCTCACCACAAATACCAATTTTTATTTTTGGATTAGATTTTTTACTATTTGTAATAGCAATCTTCAATAATTCACCAACTGTTTTTTCATCTATTGATGCAAAAGGATCTTTAGTAAAAATTCCCTTATCTACATAATCTCTTAAAAACTTACCAGCATCATCTCTTGATATTCCCAAGCATGTTTGAGTTAGATCATTTGTTCCAAAACTTATAAAATCCGACTCACTAGCAATCTCTCCAGCATTTATAACTGCAGCTGGCAACTCAATCATACTTCCAATTTTATAAGAAAATTTTGTTTGCAATTCTTCTTCCAATAAATTTGCAGTATCTTTAATAAGTTTTTTCATAATATCAAATTCTGACTTATTAATCACAAGTGGCACCATAATCTCTGGAGCAACATTAATTCCTTCTTTTATACACCTATGAGTCGCTCTTAAAATAGCTTTAACTTGCATTTGGTAAATCTCAGGATATGTCATTGCAAGCCTGCACCCTCTATGACCTAGCATCGGATTGATCTCTTTTAAAGAACTAATTCTATTTTTTATATCCTTAACATCTAGCGATGTTAATTTACTAATATACAATAGTTCTTCTTGATTATCTTGAGGTAAAAATTCGTGAAGCGGAGGATCTAATAGCCTAATCGTTACTGGCAGACCATCCATAACTTTAAATAATTGATAAAAATCTTCTTGTTGATAAAATAGCAACTTACCTAATATCTTTAAACGATCACTTTCTTTTAAAGACAATATCATTTCTCTAAAAATATTTATCCTGTCTTCTTGAAAAAACATATGTTCAGTTCTACATAAGCCAATCCCACCTGCATTAAAATGTCTTGCCATATCAGCATCTTTAACTGTCTCAGCATTTGCCATAACCTGCAGCTTAGAATGTTCATTGGCAATATTTAGTAAGTTTTTAAAACTACTATCTAATTTAGTTTGAACAGTACTAACTTTTCCTAAAAAAATTTCTCCACTTGAACCATTTATTGTTATTAATTCTCCTTCTTTTAATACCTGATTATTTATTTTAACAACATTACTATCATTATCCACTATTACTTCAAATGCACCTGTAACACAAGGCCTACCCATCCCTCTAGCCACTACAGCAGCATGCGAAGTCATACCACCTCTTGAAGTAAGAACTCCAGAAGAAGCATTAATACCGCCTATGTCCTCGGGACTTGTTTCATTCCTAACCAATATCACTTCACCATGTGCAGCCATTTTTTCTGCCTTAATTGATGATAAGGCAATTTTACCAAATGCAGCACCAGGAGAAGCAGGTAAACCTTTACTTAATAATATTTTTTGAGCTTTAGGATCAATAGTTGGATGCAATATTTTTTCTATTAATTCAGGCTCTATCCTCTTTAAAAGCTCTTCTTTAGATATTATGCCCTCATTTAGCATATCAATAGATATTTTTATTGCTGCAGATGCAGTTCTTTTTCCAGATCTAGTTTGGAGTATCCAACATTTACCATTTTCAATAGTAAATTCTACATCCTGCATATCTTTATAATTAAATTCAAGTTTACGAAGAATATTTTTCAACTCTTTATAAACCTTAGGCATAGATTCTTCAAGAGATAGATCGTTATTAAAACATTGTTCCTTGGATTTAATATTAATAGGAGCAGGAGTTTTTATTCCAGAAACTATGTCTTCTCCTTGAGCATTAACAATATATTCACCAAATATCTCATTTACACCTGTTGACGGATTTCTAGTAAATACCACACCCGTTGCACAATCATTACCCTTATTGCCAAATACCATAGATTGAATATTAACAGCTGTTCCTATATTATTTGCAATATTATTCATATTTCTATATTTTATTGCTCTATCAGTATTCCAAGACTTAAATACAGCAGATATAGCTTGCCAAAGTTGTTCTAATATATTTTGAGAAAAACTTTGACCTGATACATTTTTGATTAATTTTTTATACTCATCAATAATTTCTTTTTGATCGCTTGCCGTAAGACTTTTGTCTTCCTCAATATCTAAAATAACTTTTTTATTATTTAAAATTGCTTCAAATTTAGACTTATCTAATCCAAGAACTACATTGCTATACATCTCAATATATCTTCTATATGAATCATATGCAAATCTATGATTATTTGTAACTTTAGCAAGTCCCTCTACTGTTTCATCATTTAATCCTAAATTCAAGACCGTTTCCATCATACCTGGCATTGAAATTTGTGCACCAGACCTAACAGATACTAATAAAGGATTTTCTTTATTTCCAAATTTTAATCCAATTGTATTTTCTAGCTTCTTTATAGATTTTATAACTTGATCTTTTAAAAAAAGTGGCAATTGATTAGAATTTTTGCAGAATTCATTACAAATTTCTGAGGAAATTGTAAAACCTGGCGGAACAGGGATTTTCATTTTACTCATTTCTGCGAGCCCAGCTCCTTTATTGCCAAGTATATTTTTCAGATCATCACTCCCATCTGCTTTACCATTACCAAAATGATATATATAGTTTTTCAACGAATTTTTATCTTTATTCATTAATCTGGAGTATTTGTAGAAATGTCATCTAACTTTTCAGGAGCTATTTCCTTCATTTGCAATATCTTAGCTCTAATTTCATCTAAAGCTTCAGGATTTTCTTTAAAAAATACTTTAGCGTTCTCTTTACCTTGACCAATCTTTTGATCATTATACGAATACCATGATCCTGATTTATTAATTATATCTAGTGCAACACCTATATCAATTATTTCTCCTTCCTTCGAAATTCCTTCTCCATACATTATATCAAATTCAATAACTTTAAATGGTGGAGCAACTTTATTTTTAACAATTTTAACTCTAGTTTGATTTCCAATCACTTCTTCTTTGTCTTTAATAGCACCTATTCTTCTTATATCTAACCTTACTGATGAATAAAACTTCAATGCATTTCCTCCTGTAGTAGTTTCAGGATTACCAAACATTACCCCAATCTTCATTCTTATTTGATTGATAAAAAATAATATAGTGTTAGATTTAGATACATTAGAAGTTAACTTCCTTAAAGCCTGACTCATTAGCCTTGCTTGAAGCCCTACATGACTGTCACCCATGTCACCTTCAATTTCAGCCTTAGGCACTAATGCTGCTACACTATCTACTATAACCATATCAAAAGCCCCAGACCTTACTAAGGTGTCAGTAATTTCAAGAGCTTGTTCACCAGAATCCGGCTGAGATAAAATTAACTTTTCTGTATCAACCCCTAGTTTTTTTGCATAAGAAACATCAAGGGCATGTTCAGCATCTATAAATGCACATGTCCCACCTTTTTTCTGACATTCAGCAATTGCATGAAGTGTAAGTGTAGTTTTCCCTGAACTTTCTGGACCAAATATTTCAATAACCCTACCTTTAGGATAACCACCAACACCTAATGCTATATCTATACCCAAAGAACCTGAAGGAATAGACTCAATATTTTGCACCTCCATTTCTCCTAGCTTCATAATAGAACCCTTTCCATATGCCTTTTCTATTTGATTTAAAGCTACTTCTAGCGCTTTTTCTTTGTCCATAATAAACCCAAATTCTTGTATTAAACATTACTCAGATGCAGTATAGATAAACTATAAATAGTTTCAACAAATTTCTTTTTATTTTATAGATTCAGCATGATAAAATAATTGCTAACGAAGATTTACACTTTAAAAAATCAAAGCTAAAAAAATTTAGATAATTTTTAAGTATTACTGTTAACGAAAGGCTATATCAGCAGCAAGTATCTCTTTCATTTGTCCTTTTTCATACTCATATACTGCAAAAAGCCTGTCATTTTCTCCATTAGACTTTAACCTAAATGCACCTGTAATTCCTTGATAACCATCCGTTCTTTCAAGTTCTTCAAATTTGATTATAATACCATTATTCGCTTTATTGATTATTGCAGATAACAACATAATAGAATCATAAGCTATAGCAGCAATCCTTGGGGGATTATATTTATAATTATCTTTAAATCTTGATTCAAATTCATAAAATGCTTTATGAGGTATATCTGATATCCAAGCATTTTTAGTAATTACATTTTGAGTAAGTGGATAATTACTCCAATCTCCAATACCTAAAATTTTATATTGAGGATCACTTGAGCTGTGTAAGAATTGCAACTGATTCATTACTTTAATTAAATTATTATTTTGCTCTGGAAGAACTATGCTAGGATGTCCAAAACCAGGTATACTATTTGAAATATCATTTTTAACTGAACCCTTAATACTCAATATAGCCTCAC
Source organism: Rickettsiales endosymbiont of Trichoplax sp. H2 (assembly GCF_009690945.1). Classification (NCBI taxonomy): domain Bacteria; kingdom Pseudomonadati; phylum Pseudomonadota; class Alphaproteobacteria; order Rickettsiales; species Rickettsiales endosymbiont of Trichoplax sp. H2. The sequence continues at coordinate 237,291 of NZ_NPHZ01000002.1, read as the reverse complement.
TTAATGTAAACCTTCTAACAATTGGAACATCTGATGCTGTATATAAAGAAACTTTTTTTACATTATAATGTCCTTCTCCCGCATTATCTAGCAAATATTTTTCAACTAAATTTCCATATCTATTTTGTGGAACAATAGAATAAACGTTAGAATACTGTTTTTTACTAGCATAACCGATAACTTTTTTAACTTGTTGAAATAGAATAATGTCAAAAACATAAAGTCCTGGCATATTAGTTAAATCCATATCGTTGGAATACGTTAACATTATAAGATTATTCTTCTTTGCTTTTTCGTAAATAACCTCTGCTTGCTCCTTAAATATAGGACCAAAAATCATATCTGTATCATCAAAATTAGCGAGCTCTATTGCTTCTTTAGCACTAATCGCATCACTACCTACATCAATAGCTTTATATGTAATATTATCCGCCCTTAATTCATAAAGAGCCAATTGCATTGAATCTAAGATACTCTGACCTAAATATTGATACTTACCAGATAATGGCAATAACACAGCAATTTTAACTTCTAAGGGATTTTTTGATGGCATTGCAACAAGCTTTGGATTTTGTTTTGAATCTTTTTTATTAAAAAGAGAATCGAATTTATTTTCTAATGTATTGCAACTAACAAGTAAAAATAATAGGAATATACTTAAAATCTTTTTCATTTTACACACATGATATTATTTCTAATATAAGCTATTATATGATTTATAATATGTAAAGATTGTTTTTTATTTACATATAAATCTATATAAATTTACCTTGAATATGATATAATCAATTGTTAAGTTACAATAAAAATTACAATAATTAAAAATGGATAGTAAAATTGCTTTCACTAATATGCTTTGTAATGGTGTGATAATGGATGTGATGAATGTAGAACAAGCTCAAATTGCAGAGCAAGCAGGAGCCGCAGCTGTTATGGCTCTTGAAAGAGTTCCTGCTATAATTGTTAAAGAAGGAGGTATTGCAAGGGCAAGTGATCCTGCTATGATAAAAATGATACAAGGAGCTATTTCAATTCCTGTTATGGCAAAATGCCGCATAGGGCATATTACAGAGGCAAAAATCCTTGAAGCATTAGAAGTTGATTGTATTGATGAGAGTGAAGTATTAACTGTTGCAGATAAAGAAAATCATATTGATAAGATAAACTTTAATATACCTTTTGTTTGTGGATGTCGCAATTTAGCAGAGGCTTTGAGAAGAATTCAAGAAGGTGCTGCATTGATTAGATGTAAAGGGCAAGCAGGAACAGGCAACATCCTAGAAGCTGTTTATCACCTTAGAACAGTCAAAAAAGAAATATATAGTTTAAAAGGTCTAACTTACTGTGAAATTAAAAGAAAAGCAGAGGAAATTGGAGTTGATTTATCTCTGTTAGAAAAAGTTTGTAATGATCAAAAATTGCCTGTTCCTTTTTTTGCAGCGGGTGGAATTGTAACTCCAGCAGATGCTGCATTATGTATGGAATTAGGATCTGAATCTATATTTGTAGGAAGTGGTATTTTTCTCAGTGAAAACCCTGAAAAAAGAGCAAAAGCAATAGTTGAAGCTGTAAATCATTGGAACGACCCCAAAAAATTAGCAGAAATATCAACTAACCTCGGAGAATCTATGAAATGAAAACTATAGGTGTTTTCTTTTATCAAGGTGCTGGAAACTTACACGTCCAAGCTTTACAAAAGCTTGGTTATTTATCTTTAAAAATATTTGCAAATACAGATTTTTCAGCATTAGATGGCGTAATTCTGCCTGGTGGAGAAAGTTCAGTCCAGTACGATTACTGCATTAATAACAACCTTGACAAAAAAATCAAAGAATTTGCTTTAAGTAAAAAACCTATACTTGGCACTTGTGCGGGAGCAATACTACTATCTAAATATAAATCAAGCCAAGTAAATGGTTTGGGCCTTATTGATATCAATATACAAAGAAATTACTATGGCAGGCAAATTAATAGCAAAATAGAAAGAACTGATTCAGACAATAAAGCATTTATGATTCGTGCACCGAATATTACTGAATGTGGAAAAAAAGTTAAAATTTTAGATACATTAAATGATAATCCCATTTTTGTTAAACAAGATAATATATACTGCACAATTTTTCACCCAGAATTACTTACATTTGATTCAAAAAATCCAATAAAACAAATTTTCAAATAAAGTCACTCATTATGAATAAATTTTTCTTATTTAAGTTTCTATAATGATCTCGTTCTCAAATTTACATGTATAACTTTAATACGATACCAAGTTCCTAAAAAGCAATTATTTTATTATATTGCTAATAAGTTGATTTATTCGTAATTAATTTTAAAATAACAACTTGTCTTGTAACAATAATTAATAATACCGACTTTGATCAATTTATTCACTAACTGTATAATGAAAAAATCTTAAAATTTTAAAAAAATTAATAACTTTATTTTATGTGTAATAAAGCTAACTATAATATTTTTGCAATAGGTATTTTAATTTTAACCAAGATAATTGAGCACTTCACTAAGATTAGATAAATTCATCTGTGCAAATATAGAATTTTCACCGTGCTTTACAAGAAACCTACGTTTCTTCATATCATAGCTTTTTATGTAATTAAATTCTTGATTAGAAAGATTAAATGTATATTTAAATTCTTTATCTAACATTCTATTAGATAAGTATAGCTGAGAAGCAAAATAAGGCATAACATCTGCAAGACAGCTATGTGCGTTCTTATCATCTATATTTTCTTGCGTTAAAAGAAGCATAGCATTATTGTTTGTTAATTTTTCTAACCAGACTCTAAGCTGATTTTGAAAAGCGTATGCCTCAAAAATATTATGCGAATGATTTATTATAACTATAGCTTTTTGACCTGTTAGAAATTTTGGTAACTTTGCAAGCAATAAACCTAAAAAAGGTCTAAATAATTCTGAGCAATTGCCTATAGCAGAAAGATCAATCCCTAAGTATTTATTATTTTTAAAAACAGCATCTCCACCTTCATTAGATTGGAAAAATTTACTAAAAAATTCAGATTGGAAAAATTTCTTATAATTTGTTTTTATTGTTAAGTCATTTGAGGAGCTAATAAATTCATCTATTTTTTTTATTTTTTCTTCATAATTATCGATGTTGATTAATTCTTTTGCAAGATTTGTAAATTTTTCAACATACTCTTTGTTATTTGATCTATAATCATCATTATGAGCGCAAATTTTAAGCAATAAATCAGCAAACCATTCTATCTTACCATCATAATTAGCTAAATCTAATAAATCAATTTTTATTGGAGATTCTTTTTCTTTTTCTAATTTAATTGCAGTACCGTTAATTGCTTCTAAAAATTTCCCACTCCTTCCTTCTAAATCTATATATATAATCTTTATGTCAAATTTTAATGACTGGGATAATAAAAAATGGGTTAATGTTGTTTTTCCAGTTCCTTTAGGGCCGACAATAATGGTATGGCCGCTATTTTTATAATGGAAGTTAAAATTATAATATCTTCCTCTCAGTGTTTTTAGTATTGTGACTGGTTCCCCCCAAATACTTCCATTATAATTTCCCATATCTTTTGAATGAATATTGGTAAATGAAGCTGAAAAACATGTCGGCAAATAAAACGATCTATTGCTATAGTATGTATTACCTGGGAGATTAAAGTAAAAAACAGATTGTAAATTAAAATCTTCTCTAATAGATTTTATTCCTAGATTATCTATTTGTTCAGAGACAATTTTTATCTCTTGATTTAATAAATTAAGATTATCAGAATATAGTATAATATTGGTTTGAGACGAGCAATAATCGTTCGTCTCTCCTTTATCTGCATTTATAACATCATTGATATATAGTTCTTTAGATATTTCTAAATTTTTTACACTTTTTAAAGTTTTTTGGTAATGTTCTAGATCTTTTAAAGCTTTTTTATTTGATACAAATGTAATTAATTCAGAGATAATAAGTTGAGAATCACATTGTGTTATTGATTCTAGAAACTTCGAGTCAATAGAACTTTTAAATTCTACTGAATATGCTGCAACATATTTTGTTTTATTATCATATTTATTATATAAAATATTAAAATCTGTACTAATTTTAAAGTCTGATAGTAATTGTGAGTAGTCATATGGCTCAACTTTTATTTCTTTTTTCTCAAAATGGGTTAAATAATAATAAAATGATAAAGGTTCTGAATAAATGTTATTTTCCTTTTGTTTTATTGAAAGAATTTTTGAAGAGTAAATACTTAGTTCATTTTTTATATTTTGCGTAATAACATTTAATTTATCTAATGACTTCTCTATGTGTTTTTTATATTTTTGCTTTAAAGTGTAAGAAAATATCGAAGATAAAAAATCTGCTATATTAAATAATTTTAATTGTGGGCCTTTTTTTATTAAAGTTATATACAAAGTATTAACAAGTTGATGGTCCCAGTTATTTTGTTTACACCACGCATTTTCAACTAAATTTACTATCTTTTCTGGACCAGCATATGCATTTGGCATAATGTTCTTATAATCTCTTATAATATGAATATGAACAGCTATATCAGGATCTTTTATATACTTTGAAATAGCAGTTCTTATATCATCTCTTAATATTCTGTCTTGTTGATCAGAATCTTTATTAATGAATCCTTGAACTTCAATAATTTGAATTAAGTCAGCATTTTTTGTCAACAAAGTGTCATCATTAAAATGACATGCTATTTGTATCAAATCAGATGCTTTACTATTATAAAATCTAGTCTTTTGATGACCTTTTATTTCCACTTTAATTAATACATATAATCATTTATATAGATTTATTTATTTCATATATACGCTCAGATTTCAATTATATAAGGTAATTAAGTCAAAAACATTATGCAATTTTAAATGTTAATCTATATAAATTTTTAAAGATAATTAGTTTATTTCAAGAACTCTATGTGCTAATGTAAGCATTTATTAAGCTGAGTTTTATGTAAAGATTAAAAGCTATGAGTTTAAGCGATAACAAAAATATTAAAAATATATCAGTTAATTTTGGTCCTCAACATCCAGCAGCTCATGGAGTACTTAGGCTTATTTTAGAAATGGATGGTGAAGTTATAGAGCGCGCAGATCCACATATAGGTTTATTACATAGAGGTACAGAAAAATTAATTGAACATAAAACTTATCTTCAGGCCGTTCCATATTTTGATAGATTAGATTATGTATCTCCAATGTGTCAGGAACATTGCTTTGCACTTGCTGTTGAAAAATTATTGAAGTGCAAAATACCACTTCGAGCAAAGTATATTAGAGTTTTATTTAGTGAGATAACCAGAATTTTAAACCATTTATTAAATATAACAACTTATGCACTTGATGTGGGTGCAATGACACCATTACTTTGGATGTTTGAAGAAAGAGAAGTGATGTTAGAATTTTACGAAAGAGCATCTGGTGCCAGGTTTCATTCAGCTTATATTAGGCCTGGAGGAGTTGCAAAAGATATAGATGATAAATTATTAAGTGATATATCGAGTTTTTTTGAAAAATTTCCTAAAAAACTATCTGATGTAGAAACATTACTTGATGAAAATAGGATTTTTAAACAACGACTTGTAAATATTGGTATAGTTACAAAAGATCAAGCCTTAGATTGGGGGTTTTCTGGCCCTATGATAAGGGCGTCTGGTATTCCATGGGATTTAAGAAGGTCTCAGCCGTATGAAATTTATGAAGAATTAGATTTCAAAATTCCAATAGGTAAAAATGGTGATTGTTATGATAGATACTTAGTTAGAATGCAAGAAATAAAAGAATCACTTAAGATAATTAAACAATGTCTTAAAAAAATGCCTAAAGGTGATGTGAATTCAGGAGATAAAAAAATGACTCCCCCCACTAGAAAGGATATGAAAAATTCTATGGAAGCATTAATTCATCATTTTAAATTATTCACTGAGGGCTATAATGTTGGGCCAGGAGAAACGTATACAGCTGTTGAAGCTCCAAAGGGAGAATTTGGTGTATACTTAGTTGCTGATGGAAGTAATAAGCCTTATAGATGCCATATTAGAGCTCCTGGTTTTGCACATTTGCAAGCACTTGAAAACATGAGCAAGGGCCATATGCTTGCGGATGTTGTTGCTAATATTGGCAGTATGGATATTGTATTTGGAGAAATAGATAGGTAAAAAATATGTCATCTATGTTTAAAGAATGTAAATTTGATCAACCAAAATCTTTTAAGTTTTCAGAAAAAAATCTAAAAAAGGCTAATGAGTATATAAAAAAATATCCTGATGAAAAACAAAGGAGCGCAGTTATGCCTTTATTGTATTTAGCACAGGAACAACATGATAATTGGATTCCATTTGCAGCTATGGATTATATTGCTGAATTGCTTGATATACCTGCCATACAAGTTTATGAAGTTGCAAATTTTTATACAATGTTTAACAAGCAACCTGTTGGTAAAAATTTAATTCAGGTATGCAGAACTACTCCTTGTATGCTAAGAGGAGCAAAAGATATTACACAAACTTGTAAAAAAAAGTTAGGAATAGAATTAGGAGAGACAACAAAGGATAATAAATTCACACTCGTTGAAGTTGAATGCTTAGGTGCATGTGTTAATGCTCCATTAGTTCAAATCAATAATGATTATCATGAAAATCTTACTCCTGAATCTATGAAGAAAATAATTGATAAGCTTAGTAAAAAATAAATATACTTGCTAACACTTAATCTATATAATTGGTCCTTAAATAATTAGGGATAAATTATGACAGACACAAGGTTTTATAAGCTTTTGAATTTAATACAAAAAGGTGATAATGAAAAAATATTATCATATGCTGCCCAATATCCAGAACTTTTAGAAATAAAATCTTCTTAATTCAGTTATAACACTCCAATTTGCATTACAATTGAAAAAAAAAGTTATGATTTAACTGTTGAGCTAGTAAAGCTCAATCCAGGTGCTTTATCTGAGAGTTGTGGAGGATATAGTGATGATAATGCTGTTACTAATTTAATAATATGGCAAAAAAATTTAGACCTTGCTTATGAATTAGCAAAAATAAATAAAGCAACAGTGAATTCTAGGATTTTGTATTACTTCATTAAACATGAAGATATTTCAGATGAAAAAATTGTAGAATTTGCAAAGTTAAATCCTCCAGCACTTGATGAAGATGCACATTTTAAAGGTAAACCTATAGTTAGTGCTATGAAGGATAGTAAAACAGAACTTGCAGATACGCTAATAGAAGTTTTAGATGAGTATTAAAATTCTCATATAGAACATCCTGATTTGTAGATATAGATTCTACGTAGATTAATAATTATAAATATGGCATTATTGATAGCAAAGTTATAAAATATTTAATGCTATGGTGCAAGATAATGAGTTAACTCTAAAACAAAAAATAGCTGCGATGTTGATGTTTGGCTTTCGAGGGTCAAATGTTGAAAATCAAGGTGTGGTTGAGATAGTGAGTGATATAACTAAATTAGGACTAGGAGGAGTGTTATTATTTAATTATAATGTTGAGTCTCCTAACCAATTAACTTCTTTAACCAGCGCTCTCAAACAAGCAGATCCAAAAATATTAATAGCTGTAGATCAAGAAGGAGGAAAAGTTCAAAGGTTAAGTTCAAAAAATGGGTTTAGGAGTTTTGATACAGCAAAAAAAATTGCAAAAAATTATAGTCTTGAAGAAGCTTATAGCACTTACTTTGAGATGGCAAAAATACTTAAAAATTATGGTATTAATTTCAATTTTGCTCCTTGTGTTGATGTAGATACTAATCCTACTTGCAGTGTAATTGGAGGATATGAAAGAAGTTTTAGTGATAACCCAGAAACAGTAATTCATTATTCAAAACAATTTATAGATGCTCATAAAGAGCATAAAATAGTTACTACTTTAAAACATTTTCCAGGTCATGGTTATGCTAGAGGTGATACTCATCAAGGATTGGTTGATATGACTAATTCAGCAAATCCAAATATTGAATTAAAACCATATCAGGAACTATTTAAAGAATCTTCGTATATAGCAGTAATGACCGCTCATATTAAAAATTATAATTTAGATCCTGAAGGTTTACCAGCAACTATGTCTAAAGAAATAATTACAGGCTTATTAAGAGAAAAACTTGGATTTCAAGGTGTAGTTGTCACTGATGCTTTAGAAATGGGTGCAATAAAAGCACATTATAAATTAAAAGATGTAATATGCCATGCAATTAATGCTGGAAATGATATTTTAGTTTTTACTAGAAACTCTGCTGCTTCCCCTAATTCAGAAGAAAAAGATTTATGGGATACAAGTCCTGAAAAAGTTATTAATATTATTGAACTAGCAATATCAAACGGTGATATTTTAAAAGAAAGAATAGATGAGTCATACGCAAGAATAATTAAACTTCAAGAGTTAATTAATACAGAACAGATCTGTGAATATGAATTATAATATTTTTTATTCAGAATAAATACATATAAATTAAAAAAATTTTAGTCAGGGGTTTACAAATTTAATTATAATAATTACCCTTACACTATAAATTAATCTACTGAGGTAAGATTATGAATGTAAAATTTATAAATAATAAATTTACGTTATCATTTTGTTTATTATTAATATCGGTATTTTTCTTAACAGCTTGTGATATTGTTAACAAAGGGCAATTACCAAGCAAATATGTTGATGATGTAGTGCTAACAACAAAAATTAAGTCAAATATTCTTACTACAAAGGATATTAGATCAAATGATATTCATATTGAATCTTATAATAATACTGTACAAATTACAGGATTTGTTAAAGATAAAAAGACTTATAACAAAGTATATGATATTGTAAGGAATACTGAAGGAGTAAAAAAAGTAGTTAATAACTTAATCATTAGAAAATAGTAATGGGAAACAATATTTCAATAAATAAAGAAGATCTAAACAAAAATTACAATGTATTATTAAAATTATTAGCTTCTGAATATGTTTTATACCTTAACACTCTTAGTGCTCATTGGAACATTACAGGAAGCAGTTTTGCAAGCATTCATGTACTATTAGAAAAACAGTATGAATCTATTAAAAATATAATAGATGATACAGCTGAAAGAATAAGGATTTTAGGATATAAAGTGCCAGTATCTCATTCTAAATATTTGCATGATGCTGAAATTAATAATATATCGGAAAGTTTAAATTTTATAGATACTGTAAAATCTTTATGTAAATCTTATGAAGATATAATTAATTTATTACGTCAAAGTATCAAAGAAATAGAAAAAACTGATGATTTTGGAACTGAAGATTTATTGGTAAGTACATTAAAAGAGCACGAAAAAAGCTTATGGATGCTTGATAGTCATTTACAAAAATCAGCTTAAAATTATAAAATTGAGCTTTAAATGAAAATTACTCCTATAATATTAGCAGGAGGCAATGGATCGAGGTTATGGCCTCTCTCTAGAAAGAATCATCCAAAACAATTCCTTGAAATAAAAGATGGAATAAATTTTTTTCAAAATACAGTAAAAAGAGTCAGTGATAATAATATATTTAATGACCCTATTATCATTTGTGGACAAAGTCATAGATGGCAAATAGAAGATTCCTTAAAAAAAATAAATATAAATAAATATCATATTATTTTAGAGCCAACTTCTAAGAATACAGCTGCTCCAATTATTGCAGCAAGTTTATTTTTGAAAGAAGAAAATAGTAAAATCCTTATATTGCCTATAGATCATATGATAAAAAATGAAGATCGTTTTATAAATAATGTAGTTGCTGCTGTTGAGAAAGGGAATGATTTTATAGTTACATTTGGTATTAAGTTTAACAAGTGCAATCCATCGTTTGGCTATTTACAAAAAGGCCAGGTAATAGAAAATTCCAACTTAATGAAAGTATCAAAATTTGTTGAAAAACCAGAAAATATTGCTTCAGAAGCAATTACTTCAGAAGAATATCTTTTGAATACAGGAATTTTATTAACTTCTCCTAAAACTTTAATTGATGAGATAAATTTGTATGAAATAGATTTGTTAAAATATGTCAAAGAATCTCTTGATAATGCCAAAGTAAACCAGAATGTAATAGAACTTGAAAAAAGTAATTATAGTAATTGTAAAAGCATTTCTATTGACTACGCATTATTAGAAAAGAGTGAAAAATTAGCAGCTTTTCAAGCAACATTTGATTGGGCAGATATTGGATCATTTTACTCATTTGATAACTTAATTCATAAAGATGCTAATAACAATAGTGTAAAAGGTAATGGAATATTTATTGATAGCAAAAATTGCTACATAAATTCAGAAAAATTATTTACCGCGGTAATAGGCCTAAAAGATGTAAAGATTATTTCAATAAAAGATGCAGTTCTTGCTTTTCATAAAAATGATTTTGCTAAAATTCGAAATGTATATTCTCTTTTAGAAAATCAAGAAAATAGTGATTTAATAGATGGGAATATAGAATATAGGCCATGGGGGTATTACGAAAACCTAGTTATTTCAAGGGGATATAAAATCAAAAAAATAATTGTAAATCAGGGGGGCAAATTATCTTTGCAAAGTCATGACTTTAGATCCGAACAGTGGACTGTTATAAAAGGTATCGCAACTGTTACAATAGATGAAAAAGTTTTTCAATTAACTAAGCATCAATCTACTTTTATACCTGTTAAAGCTAAGCATAGATTAGAAAATTGTCATGATGAAATTTTAGAAATTATAGAAATTCAAATTGGTGAAAAATTGATAGAAAGTGATATACATAGGTATGAAGATATATATGAGAGAGTTTAAAATATATTATATTATGGTCTATTGCAAACAGCAAAAGAGGTTAAAAATTAATAAAAGATATTTGACTTGGAGTCTGTCATATAATTTGTACAACAAAGTCAAAACAAATATCTCAACAGCATGATATAAGGCAATCACAAATTTATAAAGAAACAAACAGACCTATACTTGTCTTCAAATCCTTCATAAGTACTGCCAAGACCATTACAGGAATAGAGGCATATGATTAAAAAAAGACTGCTTGCTAACAACGATAACTATAAAGTATACAACGGAAAAATAATTTGGTATTGTATTAAAATTTAAAGCACAACATTTTTTAAGTCAAAAAAACGAAGCAAAATTATCATTATTGATTTTAAGATTTAGGAATGCCTAAAACAATTAGTATTGCCTAAAAAATACGAAAACAGCTAGCTATAGTATTTATGCAACAAAGTTCATTAAATTGGTTATATCTAGATTTAAATAGTTATTTTGCCACTATAGAGCAGCAAATCAACCCATCTTACAGAAATAAACCAGTTGCGGTAGTGCCATGTGATACTGATACAACATGTGCTATAGCAGCTAGCTATGAAGCTAAATTAAAGGGAGTTACAACAGGAACTATTATTAGAAAGGCAAAAAAACTAATTCCAAATTTAATATGCATTCCTGCTAAACACCAACTATATATGGAATACCACAATAAAATATTACAAGAAATAGATAAGCATATTCATATAGATTATGTGTTATCTATAGATGAGTGTGCTTGCAAAATTACTGGAAAATATAAGGGTGAACAAGAAGCAGTTAAACTTGCAAAAAATATTAAGCATGGGATTATTAAAAATGTAGGTGAATACATAAAATGTTCAATTGGAATTGCTCCAAATAGATTCATTGCAAAAATAGCAACTGATATACAAAAACCAGATGGTTTGATAGTACTCAAAAGTGCTGATATACTACAAACCTTATGCTCCTTATCTCTAAGAGATTTACCAGGAATAGGAAAAAATATACATGCAAAATTATTGTATAATGGTATTTCTACAGTAGAAGATCTATATAAGCTTGATTCATCATCCCTTAGAAGAGCTTTCGGTAGCATTTTAGGCGAGAGGTATTGGTATATGCTAAGAGGAATAGAATTACCTGATATTGAGACAAAAAGCAAATCTATTAGTAATAGCCAAGTTCTTCATCCAAATTTGAGAAATGCTAATTCTGCAAGAATAATAGCTCATAGGTTATTGCTAAAAGCAGCAAGTAGATTAAGAAGGTTAAACTACTCTTGTAAAGCAATAATCATAAGTATAAATACAACAGATAACAAACGTTATAAAAGTAGAATTAAATTTACAAATTTATCTGATAGCATATCTCTATCAAATAAAATGCTTGGTAATTGGAATGAATTAGTAAATCAAAACAAAATTAATGTAATAAAGAAGGTATCAATAACATTAACTAATATTGATATAAAAAATTATAAATCAAGACAAGGATGCTTATTTGATGAAAATAATGATTGTCATATTTATAAAAAGAAAAAAAGAGAAAGAATTTCTAAAATTATAGATAAGCTAAACGCAAAATATGGTAAAGATACAGTATGTATAGGCGTGTTGCCTATTGATAGTAAAAAATATCATACTGGAACTAAGATCGCATTTGGAACAGTTCCAATATCACAGGATTTTAACGAGTAATATCACTAATACCATCATAGGATTTTAGTGTTTCAACGCTTCTATTGCTTTTTTAAAATCACTACTGTTATGTGTATATTTTTTAGCAATAATAGATAACTTATTAATTGTGTTTGGATTTGTATCATCTACAGAGCTTAAGTTTTTTGGTATAAGTGGGTCTAATCTAAAATAGTTAGGAAATAGTTTTTGCCCTTGTATAGCATCTGAAATTGCATCTGCATGTATGATTAAGTCTACAATATTTGGCTTTGATACAACCCATCCAGTAAAACCATAATTTAACATATTGTTTATTTTTTCTGAATCATCTAAATTCATACGCCCTGGCCCTATACTTATAATTAAAATATCGTCTTTTTTTAAATGTGGCTTTATTTCTATAAGTTCTGCTATACCTGTCATTAAAGGGTTTGCATCAAAAATTCCTCCATCTATATCATGCATTATAGAACCATCTTTTTTAACAGTAATCTTTGGAGCAAAAAATATTGGAGCAGAGGCTGTAGCACCAACTGCATCTCTTAAATAGTAATCTAAATTTGGATCTTTTTGTGCTTTAAAGGTAGACCAAATATTTGGTTTGCCAGTATTTAAGCTGAATGAAAGAAGTGTTATTGGCTTTAAAGTATTAGTTAAAGTATTATTTTTAAATTCATCTAAAAATATTTTATCCATAATTTTTCTATCATAAATTGGAGAAAAAATTCCAAATGAATACCAATCTCTATCAAAAATTATATTCATATATTTTTTATAAATTTTTGCAACTTCTGTCACGTTATAAATTGGATTACCATTATCATCTTTTAAATTCAATAATGAAGCTATTATGCCTCCTGCAGAACTTCCAACAAAATAATCAAAAACTTCGCTAATTGGTTTGCTCAATTGTTTTTCTAATGCACATAATATTTCTAGAGATACAACTCCATTAATCCCTCCACTATCAATACTTAAAATTTTGTATTTAAAATTTTTCTGTGAATTGGTAACATTTAATGATTCATCTGCATAGGATAAATTATTATTAGCTAATATAAGTAAGATAATAACTAAGATAAGTAGTTTTTGTTTTATTTTGACCATATTAAAAAATAGATTATACTTTATTATTAATTATTATTTCAAAATTGGAACTAAAATTTTATTTTTAGCAATGAAAATTTTATAAGAACTTGGTATTCAAATAAATTTGTTATATGCTTTTATTAAATAATATATTTGAAAGTGAATACTTACAATGAATGATTTTAGCAATGCTTTCAGAAACTTCGTTTTAGCAACTTTACTGGGCTTATTTTTATTTATTCTTAGCTTATATTTTTCATCTCTTATTGTAACTTATGCAGTATATAAACAATTAAGTCTAGACTTTGCTTTGTCAACTCAACCTTTCAATGCATTATATGGTTTAATAATATTTTGGATCAACAATTTCCAGGCTATTAACTTAGAATATGATGATTACCTTATTGCTAAAATTACTGGTTCAATATTAATTCCAATGTTCATAATAGGTTTTTTAACATGGAAGTATAAATCAGCAATTTATGAATTAAGACCATACAGGAAAAAGGAATCTGTACATGGTGATGCAAGGTGGGCTACAGAAGAAGATATAAAAAAGGCTAATCTTAGAGTTAAAAAAGGAATGCTGCTTGGAGAAGATAAAAAAGGTTATTTAGTTGCAGATGGCTATCAACATACATTGCTTTTTGCTCCAACAGGTTCTGGTAAAGGTGTAGGTTTTGTAATACCTAATTTGCTTTATTGGGAAAATTCTGTTGTTGTTCATGATATAAAATTGGAAAACTATGAGCTAACATCTGGTTGGAGGTCAAAAAAGGGACAAGAAGTTTTTGTGTGGAGTCCTGCTGATCCTGATGGTAATACTCACTGTTATAATCCTATTGATTGGGTTAGTAGTAAGCCAGGGCAAATGGTAGATGATGTCCAAAAAATTGCTAGCCTTATAATGCCAGAGAAAGAATTTTGGAATAATGAGGCTCGTTCATTATTTGTTGGTGTAGTTTTATATTTAATAGCTGATAAAAATAAGATCAAATCATTTGGGGAAGTTGTGAGAACCATGAGAAGTGATGATGTAGTATATAATTTAGCTGTGGTTCTTGACACTATGGGAAATGAAATACATCCAGTTGCATATATGAATATTGCTGCATTTCTTCAAAAAGCTGATAAAGAGAGATCTGGTGTAATTTCAACTATGAACTCTAATTTAGAGCTTTGGTCAAACCCATTGATTGATACTGCAACAGCTTCTAGTGACTTTAACGTATTAGAATTTAAGAAAAAGCTTACAACGGTTTATGTTGGATTAACTCCAGATAACTTAAAAAGACTACAGCCACTCATGCAAGTATTTTATCAGCAAGCAACTGAGTTCTTATCAAGAAAGTTACCTAGTGATGATGAGCCATATGGTGTTATGTTTATGATGGATGAGTTCCCTACACTTGGTAAAATGGAGCAATTTATGACAGGTATTGCTTATTTTCGTGGTTATCATGTAAGATTGTTCTTAATTATTCAAGATACTCAGCAGCTTAAGGGGATATATGAAGAGCATGGTATGAATTCATTTTTATCAAATTCAACTTATAGGATTACTTTTGCTGCAAATAACTATGAAACTGCCAATTTGATATCTCAATTATGTGGTAATAAAACAGTTGAACAAGTATCTCAGAATAAGCCTAAATTCTTAGATTTTAATCCTGCTTCAAGATCTCTTAGTGTTTCTAATACTCAAAGAGCCTTATTGCTTCCGCAAGAAGTTATTAATTTACCGCGTGATGAGCAAATCTTATTGATTGAGTCTAGTCCACCAATAAAATCTAATAAGATTAAATATTACCAGGATAGCTTTTTTAAAAAAAGACTATTACCTCCAATACCAATACCTCAACAGGAGCCATTTGATATGGAAAAGTTAAGAGCTGGTTTTGCAAGTAATAAAGATAAAGGTGAACAAAAAAATGTTGATGCTCAGGCTAGTAATAATAATGCACAACCTCAAAAGGTTTTAACTGACGATAAAAAAACACATACTGAAGACACTAGTGATAAGATAGAAGATGAGGTTTTTAATTAATTGATGAATTTTCAGGAAATTGCAAAATCAATTAAAGGTATTGAAGATAACTCTATTAATATAAAAAAGGATTATGTATTTTTTGCTTTAAATGGTGAAAAAACCCATGGAGCAAAATTTATTAATGATGCCATTAAGAATGGAGCAAAATTTGTTATAACTGATAAAAAATATACAAAAAAATTAAATAATAATGATGTAAAAATTTTGCAAGTAGATAATCCCAGAAAGTATTTAAGTAAGCTTTTATCAATTTTTTACAGAGAAAAACCAGAAGATATAGTAGCTGTAACTGGTACAAATGGAAAAACTTCTGTAGTGAATTTCTATCAACAGATTTGTGATTTATTAAAATTTAAAAGTGCTTCTATAGGTACATTAGGGCTTATTAATTCTAATAAAGAATATAAATTTAAAGAAAATCTTAGCCTTACATCTCCAATGCATATTCAATTACATAAGCTATTAAAAGAACTATACAATAATAATATTACTCATGTTGCAATAGAAGCATCTAGTCATGGAATAATTCAACATAGGTTGGATAATATTGCTTTTAAAGCTGTTGGTTTTACTAATTTTTCGCAAGATCATCTTGATTATCATTTTACTTTAGAAGCATATTTTAATGCTAAACTCAGAATTTTTAATGAAATTCTTCAAGAAGGTAAATATGCTGTTTTAAATGCAGATATAAATGAATTTGATACAATTCATAAAGTTTGTAAGCAAAGAAATATCAAAGTTATTGAGTATGGTAAAAAAGCTAGAGATTTAGAAATATTATCAAGTAAAGATGGCCGTTGGGAAGTTAAAATTTTTGGAGAAAGATATTTTCTTGAGACAAAAATTAAAGGAACTTTCCAGTTATATAATATTTTATGTGCAGTAGGGCTTGCTATAGCATGTAATTTACCCATTGATAAAATTATTCATAATATAAGTAATATTAAACCTGCAAGAGGTAGGTTAGAATTAGTCAGTAATTATAATGGTTCTCAAATTTACGTTGATTACGCACATACACCTGATTCACTTAAAACAGTCCTGCAAACTTTAAGAAGTATATGTACAGGTAAACTTCATGTGCTATTTGGTTGTGGTGGGCAACGAGATACTAGTAAGAGATTTTTAATGGGAAGTATTGCAAAAAAATTGGCAGACTATGTTATTATTACAGATGATAATCCTAGAGAAGAAGATCCTAGTTTGATAAGAAAGCAAATTTTAAAAGCATGTCCAAAAGCAAAAGAAATTGATGGTAGAGAAAAGGCCATAAAATATGCAATAGGCAATCTGAAAAAGAATGATATTTTACTTATAGCTGGTAAAGGGCATGAAGATTACCAAATTATAGGAAAGAAAAAAATACATTTTAGTGACTTTGAACAAGTTAAAAAATGTTAATATTTATTATTAAAAATTAAGTGAAAGTTTATAGATCAGAATTTAAAAACAAAACTAAGGTTTTAATGTCAGTCTCTGGTATGGGATTTGGTGGTACAAAACAAGTGTTTTTAAATTATATCAATATCATTGAAAAAATGGGATGTGACTTGACTTTGCTTGTTAGAAAAAATTCTGCAACTCACAAAAAACTAATTGAAGGATTTCCACACCTTATTAATAAAATTATATTTATAAAGTACTTTAGAATTGACTTACCTTTTTTTAGAAACATTGCCATTTCAGAGTATAAAAAAATATATAATAAACATAAACCTGATATAATAATTTGCCATAAAAGTATAGATGTATATTTTAGTAAAATAAGTCAAATTCCCTCAAAAATTATTGGTATTGCACATGGTTTTATATCAAAAAAATTTATGTATTATATCAAAAATGCTGATACAATTATTGCTGTATCTAAAACTGTATCCAACTATCTAAAAGTTTATTTACCTAAAAGTAGAATTGAACTTTTATATAATTTTATTCCTATATCAAGTAATACTAAAAAGAAAAATAATATTATACCTCTAATTGGTACAATGTGCGTATTTAGAAGAAAAAAAAATATTCCAATGCTGATTAAAGCTGCATATTTATTAAAAAGAAGAGGTATAAAATTTAACTTAATTATTGCAGGTGGAGGACGTCAAAGAATAAATATTTTTTTTCATATTTTACTATATGGTCTAACTAAAGAAGTTAAATTAAAAGGCTGGATTAAAAATAAAAAAGAATTTTTTTCAGGTATTGATATTTTTGCAGTAACTTCAAATACAGAGAGTTTTAATGTAAGTATAATTGAGTCAATGTCTTATGGAGTGCCTGTTATATCTACAAAATGTGGCGGTCCAAATGAAATAATTGAGAATGAAAATATTGGCTTATTAACAAATATTGGTGACGCACTAAAGTTTTCTTATGGATTAGAAAAACTTTTATGTGATGAAAAATATAGGGAAAATCTATCTAATAATGCAAGATTACATGTAGTTAAAAATTATTCTGAAGAATATGCTATTAAATGCCTTGAATCAATTTTTATTAATATTGATAAATTTAAGTAGTTTAATTAGTTCCCTAAATTATCAAATGCTGTTGTTTTATTATCATACCTTAAGCTAAAATTACCAACAGGCCCATTTCTTTGTTTTGCAATAATAATTTCCGCTATATTTTCTACTTTTTCCATTTTTTCTTGCCACTCTAGTAATTTTTTTTCGTCTGTTGCAGGAATTTTTCTACTTAAATAATATTCCTCTCTATAAATAAACATTACTATATCAGCGTCTTGTTCTATGTTTCCACTTTCTCTTAAATCAGATAAAAGCGGCCTTTTATCCTCTCTTGATTCAACAGCTCTAGATAACTGAGATGCAGTTATAACTGGAATATCTAATTCCTTAGCAATTGCTTTCAATCCTTGAGATATTTCTGCTATTTCTTGCACCCTATTTTCTTTATTTCTACTTGTACTACTTATTAGTTGCAAATAATCAATTACTATCATTCCTATATTATGCTGTCTTTTC
This sequence comes from Rickettsiales endosymbiont of Trichoplax sp. H2, assembly GCF_009690945.1. Classification (NCBI taxonomy): domain Bacteria; kingdom Pseudomonadati; phylum Pseudomonadota; class Alphaproteobacteria; order Rickettsiales; species Rickettsiales endosymbiont of Trichoplax sp. H2. The sequence goes on along the minus strand of NZ_NPHZ01000002.1, from coordinate 218,680 downwards.
ATCCTTCTTGCCTTTGTCCTAATTGCAGATATTGTTAGTGCTGGTGTATCATCTATAATTATTGGTATTTCCTCCAAATTAGAAATTTGTTCTGAGAGATTTTTAAATTCTTGTTTATTTACTTTTCCTACTCTAATTTTTGAGCCATCTATTTTTGTTTCCATTGCAAGTATTCTAGATGCTAATTGTTCAGCTGACATTTCTAAAGAAAAAAAACTTATAGATTTTTTAACTTTGCTTTTACCTTCTTTATACTCTTTTAAGAATGTTTTTGCTGCTCTTAACGTAATATTTACAGCTAGAGCTGTCTTTCCCATAGAAGGTCTTCCTGCTATTATTATAAGATCTGAATTCTGAAGTCCTCCTGTATATTTATTTAATTCTATATAACCTGTATCACATCCACTTATTTCCTTATTGCTCTTCAAAGATTTTTCTATTCTTTCTAATGCACCTTTTACTGATTCTTTTATGCTGTAAATTTTATTATCATAATTTCCACTACTTGCTAAAGTGTACAATTCATGTTCCAGATTTTCAATTAAATTTCCTGCTTCTTCATCTACTTTTTCCTCCTTTGCTTTTATTATATAATCTTCACCTAAATCTATTATCTTCCTCCTTAAATATGTATCATATATATTTTTTGCTAATGTTTTTATATCTGTATTTAATTGAGCTGATTCCACTAATTTTAATAGATAATCATAACTATTTATTTGTGCTTCTTTAAATATTTCTTCTTTTAAGAAATAATTTTTTAATGTTATTGGATCTGACACTAGTCCTTTATTCATTAATATATTTATTCCTTCATATATTTTAGAATGTAATGGTAAATAAAAGTGTTCCTTCTTAATAATATCTCCTATTTTATTCATGTTTTCGTTATTATTTAATAATAACCCTAATAGATTCTGTTCTGCTTCTGTATTATGTGGTCTGAATACTTTAATAACGTTTTCTTTTTTATCTATCATATGACTTTACTATATTTATTAATTCCTCTACTTTTTCTACTTTCGCTTCTGGTAAAATGCCATGACCTAAATTAAATATAAATCTCCCTTTAGAAAAAGTATCTAAAATTTTAATCACTTTATTTTTTAATTCATTAGTTTCACTACAAAGTATTACATTATCTAAATTTCCTTGTATTACTGCATATTTTTGTAATTCTTCTCTTGCCCACTCCATAGGAATTGTATGATCTATTGCTATTATATCAGGATTTACCTTATCTATAAATTTCTTATACTTAACTCCTGCACCTCTTGGAAAAGTATTCACTATTATTTCTCTTTTATATTTTCTTATTTCATTAACTATATCTATTGTTGGTTTTATAACTAAATCATCAAATTCTTCTTCTGCTAATATTCCTGCCCAAGAATCAAATAACTTTATAACTTCTACTCCACTATCTATCTGTCCTTTTAAATAATTAATAGTTTCTATCTTTATTATATTAATTATATTTAAAAACCTTTCCTTATTATTAAAATAATATTTTTTTACTTCATTAAAATCTTTTGATCCCTTTCCTTGTATTATGTAACTAGCTACAGTAAAAGGAGATCCTGCAAATCCTATTATTGCTTTATCCTTATAATTTTTATTTATCTCTTTATTTACTTTATTTATTCCTTCATAAACTTTATTATATATACTTATATCTCTTTTTATTTCCTCTAATTTGTTAATTCTTTTATTAGTATCTTGTTCTAAAAAAACAGGTCCCGAGTTTTTTATAAATTCCAAACTTAATCCCATAGCATAAGGAACTATAAGAATATCTGAGAAAATTATTGCCGCATCTATATTGAATCTTTTTAAAGGTTGTATAGTAACCTCTTTCATAGAGTCACTATTCAAACACATATCTAAAAAAGAATTATGTTTATTTTTTACATTCCTATATTCTTTTAAATACCTACCTGCTTGTCTCATAAACCATATAGGTATAGATTTATTTAATTTATTATGTACTTCTTCTATAAAAATCTTTTTCATAAATAATATAATTTATTTTTTAGTATTTATAATATTAGTTTGTTAGTTTAGGTAGTTTAACACTAACTAACATTTATTTCTATTAAGTATGGCATAAAATAACCTATTAAGATAATTAAGGAGTTATAAACAATTTAATAAAATTATTTAAATAACTTTAGTAAAAGTTTATAAGTAATTTATTAACATTAAAATAACATTATTATTAACAATTTTTTATTTTTTAGTATTATAGTAATTATAATTAAATTCTGCGCCAAATATAAATATAATACTACAAAAATAAAAATATAATAAAGCAATAATTACACCCACTATACTTCCATATATTACATTTAACTGTGAAAAAGTTGATATATAATACTTGAATATCTGAGTAAACCAATTCCAAAATATTAGAACTAAAAATATGCCAGGTAAAGTATTAGAGAATTTTTGTTTTTTATTTGGTAAAAAATAGTAAAGAAAATATAATAAGAAAAATCCATAGCATAGTATTATTATATCTCTTAATAATTTAGTTTCTTGTTCAAAAGAAATATAGTAGTAATAATTAGTTATATTAAATCTGATAGCAATATCAGAAATTAAAGAAGGAAATATTCCAAAAAAGAACATAATTAATATGGTAAAAAATATTATTACAATAAATTCTACTATACTTATAAACCTTCTAAATAAATAAGAAGGAGGCTTAAAAATCCTATTAGATTTATTTAAAATAGTTCTTATAGCCTCAAATATTGAAGAAGCAGTCCAAATTGCACTAAAAACTGCAAGTGTTAATAAACTATGTGGAGGAGTTTTTGTTATTTCAGTAATAGTAGGCTTTAAAAAATAAATTAAATTTTCAAATGTCATATTAGCACTATTAGCTATAGAGTTGATAATTTGTTCAGATAAATTTATAGGTATAATGAAGGTAATTATAGCCATAAGAAAGAACAAAAACGGAAATATAGATAGCATTAATAAAAAAGATAAATATCCAGCATGTTCTATTCCATCATGATCTACAGTATCTTTAATAGATTTCACAAAGCATCTAAAAAATTTTTTTATAAATTTAAAGAATATATTAAAAAAATATTTCATCTCTAACTAAATTGTTTTGAATATAGAATAATCTTAATGTATTTAACATTAAATTTGCAACAGTAAGTGGACCAATTCCACCAGGAACTGGAGTTATAAATGATGCCTTGTTTTTAACATTATCAAAATCTACATCTCCTATAAGTTTATTATTTACTCTATTAATTCCCACATCTACTACAAATGCATTATCTTTTACCCAACTTTCTTTTACTAAATTGGGTACACCAGCTGCAGATATTAGTATATCTGCATTTTTACATTCGTTTTTAATGTTTTTGGTTTTTGAATGAGTGACTGTGACAGTACAGTTTTCTTTAATTAATATAGATGACATAGGACGTCCTACGATTATAGATCTACCTATTATTACTGCTTTCTTACCAGATAGATCTTTAATATATTTCTTTAAAATATATAATATACCTTGAGGTGTACAAGGTATAATTTCTGATTTCCAATGATTTAATAATCCTGTATTTAAAATTCCAAAACCATCAACATCTTTTTTATAATCAATAGATTTAAATACAATATATTCATTTAAATTATTGCATAAGGGTAATTGTACTAATATGCCTGTAATACTAATATCATTGTTTAAGGAAATAATTAGATTATGTAATTCATCATTAGTTATTTCTTTATATATATTTATCAATTTTGTATTTATTCCAACTTTTTTTGCGGCTTTTAGTTTGGCTTTTACATAAATTTCGCTAGCAGGATTGTCTCCAACTAAAACAGTTGCAATTTTTGGTATAAGATTAGTTTGATTAAATTTTTCATTAACTTTATTTTTAACTAACTTAAGTATGTTTTCGGCAAGCAATTTACCATCAATTATATTAGTCATTTATTTTTTGGTATACCTTTTGTAGTAGAATGCTCAAAATGTAAAGCTTTATTTGGATTTATATAACTATAAATGCTATGACAAGCTCTAGCTGATTCAGCAAATCCAGTAAGAATTAGTTTTAATTTTCCAGGATAATTACAAATATCACCAACAGCATAAATTCCTTTTAAATTTGTTTCCATAGTTGCAGGATTAACTTCAATATGATTATTTTTAATGTTTAAATTCCAATTATTAAGAGGTCCTATATTCATAGACATACCAAAAAAGGGAAGTAAATAATCTGATTTAATAGTTTTTGTATTATTATCTAAATTTATTACTTCAATACTTTCTAAAACACTATTTTTACCTGTTATTTTATGTAATTGATATGGTGTAACAAGTTCAAGATTACCATTTTTAGATAAATTTTTTATTTCCTCAACTGTTTTAGGAGCTGCTCTAAAATTATTTCTTCTGTGTATTATATAAACCTTTTTTGCAAAATTTTTTGCTAATATTACTGCCCAATCTAATGCTGAATCTCCACCTCCTGCGATAGTAACAATTTTATCTTTATATATATTTGTATTACTTATATGATAAAAAACACTTTTGTTTTCGAAAGATTCAATATTATTTAAAGGAGGTTTTCTAACTTCGAATGTTCCAGCACCGGCTGCTATAATAATTGATTTAGTTTTAATAATATTTTTTTCTGTTTTAATTTTCCAATAATTATCTTTATTAATAATGTCAGTACATGTTTGATTTAAATATTTTTTTGAATTAAACACATTTGCTTGTTTAGAAAGATTATCTATTAAATTTTTTGCTGTTATAGAACTAAATCCAGCTATATCATATATAGGTTTTTCAGGATATAAAGCACTACATTGGCCACCCATAAAATTTAATGAATCTATAATACACGTCCTCAAGCCAAGCATACCTGCTTGAAAAATAGAAAATACTCCTACTGGACCTGCTCCAATTATTGATATATCGTATATAGTAAGCTCTTTAAATAATTTTATTATGTTTATAAATAATATAATTGATTTAATTGTTCAATAATATTAATAGTAATTGTACGTTATATTTTTATAATATTACTAGTTTGTTTATTTAATAAGTCAATTATATCTAATTTTTTATCTTCTAAAGATATGTCATAAGCTGACTTATTATATATATCCTTTTCAAAGGGATTGACGTTATTATCAAGAAGTATTTTTATAGTATTTAATAAGTTTTTGCCTAAAGATGGATAATGAAAATCAACTACTCTTCTTATAATATTTTGCCCTAATTTATTTTTTAAATGTAGGTCGCACTTATGTTTTATTAGAAATTTTAATACTATATTATTTCCTATTTCAGCTGCTCCAAATGCAGCATTTGATCCTTCTACTGATTTTACATTAATATCTGGTTTATAATTGTATATCCAAAATTTCATTAAATTAAATGCTTTTACTAAATAATGGATGGGTGCTCTTCCATATAGATCTTTACCATTAATATTTCCTCCAAAATTTTTTAAAAGAAAATTATCTCCAAATTCTTTTATTATAAAATTAAATATGTTTTCATCTTCGAATTCTGAAATAAATAGAAAAATGTTACAATGATAAATTTGAGCCTTTCGTTTTAAATCGTTATATTTAAATTTATTTATAGTATCCATATTTAGTAAATAAATTATTTATATATACTATAAGTTGTAAACTAAAAATTTTTTAAAACAAGTATTTTTTATTTTTTCCACCTGTTGTGAAACCAAAACCATTGTTCAGGGTGTTGCTTAATCCACTTTTCTAGTATTTGATTAATTTTCCTCATTATAGTATGTTTTGTGTCTGAGGTGTTAATGTCTAATGGTTTACAAAACGTAGCTTTATATTTAACTTCTCCTACTTTTACTATATATGCTGCAATTATAGGTATATTGTACTTTAATGCTATATTAGCCGGAAGTGCAGTAGTCATAGCATTTTTATTAAAAAATTTAACATTAATCCCATCACTAATTTTTTGATCAATCATTATTCCCACAATTTCATTATTATTAATTGCTTTTAGAATCATTTTAACGCCAAATGTGCCTTTTGGAATCAAATTTATATTATTTTCACTACGTATTTTGTTTATTAATTTATTTATGTAAGGGTTATTAGATGGTCTATATACAAGGTTAAGCTTTGTATTATATTCCTTTGCTATTCTTCCTATAAGTTCCCAATTACCTATGTGCCCTGACACTATTATTGCTTTTGATCTAGGAAAATATTTTTTATTTGTAATAGTAACTCTACTAAAAAATTCAATCTTATTCATTAAATTCCAATGTGGTAATTCTCCAATTATAGATCCAAAATGTTTCCAAGTATTCTTTATAATTCTTTCTCTACAATTTAAAGTTGTATTGGGTAGGCACATTTTAATATTTTGTTTTGCCACATTATTTTCTTTAAAAAACTTACTTAATAATATTACTAAATTGCCAGCTACTTTAGATGCTAATTCTATTTTTAATATTCTAAAAATATAATAAAAAAAATAGACTATAAGTGCTTCAATTAAATATAGAATCCTTTTTATATGATAATGTAGTTTCATTATTATGTATGAAATTTATCACCTGATATTAGTGGTCCTAATAATTTACCACCGAGTATATGTACATGAAAATGTTCTACAGTTTGCATTCCGTGATTTCCATGATTTGTTATTAATCTATAGCCTAAATCAACGATTTTTTGATTATTAGTTATATTTTGTATTGATTTAAAATATGATGTAATATGTTCTTGAGGTGCATTTAAAATAAAATCATTGAAAGATTTAAATTTTCCTTTTGGAATAGCAAGTAAGTGAACAGGTGCTGAGGGTTTTATGTCATGAAAGATTAAAGTGTAATTGTCTTCATAAATTTTATTGCATGGTATTTCACTTCTTAAAATCTTAGCAAAAATATTGTTTTCATTGTACATAATTTAAAAGGTAATATATTTGTTGGGATTTTCTGTTGCCCGGTAATCCCAAACCGCGCTAATTGAAAATAAGGCCTATGCAGCTAGTGCGAAAGCATTATTATTGTTAGCAGGTACAAACTTTTTGTTTGCAATTATAATATGATCATTTACAGGAATCACCCTGAGTAAAACTACTTCTTTGAATGCTTGTCGAAGCTAATTTCGTCCCCATTTAGCTTATAATTAAATTTGGTGGAGACGTCGGGTACCGCCCCCGAGTCCAATACATCTATTATAAGTAGACTTTATTACTATAGCTATATTAGCATTTCAATTGTATCACTTAAAAATTTCAATGAAAACAAATAATTATATCATAGTGATAATAAAATAAACCAAAGTAGAGTGAAAATTATTAAGATTAAGGTGTAAAATTAATAGTTATAGCTTTATTTGCATATTTTTTACAGCTTTCAGGATCTAAATTTAATGGAGAGCTCTTATGAGTTGCGTTTAAACAACTTTCTAAGCATGCTTTATATTGGGAGCCAGAGTTAATATTAATAGGTTCTCTATGTGTAATATTACAATTATAATCAATCCATAAAGTAATGGTAATTTTCATTTCTGCCGTACAAGGTGTTTTTATCCAATGTTCACTAATTTGTTCTTTAATTATTAATTGTTCTTCTTTACTTAAATCAGCAGGAGCATCACTTATTTCAAAGGTTTTGTTAGATGTAGTTAATTTTGAAAAAATATCTTCTTTGAAAAGATCATTTTTCCCACTTTTTTGAGTAGATTTTTTAATATTTTTAGGTATTGCCTTTTTTGCATCTTTAATGGATTTTGATTTAACTTTCTTTGGTTTTTTAATAGGTTTTTCAATATTTTTAATTGGCAGATCTTTTTTAGGTGGAGATTCTTTATTATTATTTTCTTTTATATTTATTTCATTTTTAGGTTTTGTTAAATTTTGAATAGAGGGTTTAGAAGCCTCTTTCTTTTCATTATCTTTTGTAATGATTTTCTTTTTTATATCTTCAGTAATTTTAGTAGCTTTATTTTGTTGATTTTTCTTGGGTTTATTTGAAATTTTAGAACTAATTTTAACAGAAAATTTTTTATAAGTTATTTTTTTATCTTTTTGCCAAAAACTTAAGTTACTTATCAATATAAAAATAATAATTGAATGAAGAAATAAGGATAAAAAAAAATTTTTATACATTAATTAATCGTGTTCTTCGGTTACTAAAGTTACATTATCAATGGAAGCTTGTTTTAAGATGCTAAAAACACCAAGTATATTTCCATAATTAACATCTTTATCACCATAAATCATAACATTAACATTAGGTTCTTCATTTATTATAGATTGCACTTTTTTGACTAATTCACTTTTTTTAACCATCATTTCTTGTATGTAAATATTTGAGTGCTTATCTATTGTAATATTTAGATGATTTGATTTTGGGGTAAAACTTTCTTGAGAATTTGGTAAATCTACATCTATTCCATTTTTAATAATATGAGAAGTTAACATAAAAATTATCAGTAATACGAGCATAACATCTACAAATGGAGTAACATTGATTTCTGATTTTATTTTATTTTTATATTTACGAGATATATGATTTAAAAAATACTTTTGCATAAAATACACATATTTATTATATATCAATATTATTGATGAGTTTTATGAATGAATGACGAAATTCAGTATTTAATTTATCTAAATTATTATAAAATTTATTATTAAATACTAATGCAGGTATTGCTACAATTAAGCCCATTGCTGTAGCTAATAATGCTTCAGCAATGCCTGGTGCTACAGCAGATATGCTTGCGTTTTTGACAAAAGCAATAGATTGAAAGCTATTCATAATACCCCATACTGTACCTAATAAGCCTATAAAAGGTGCAGAGCTTGATATACTTCCTAAAACATAAAGCTTATTTTCAATTTTATTATTAATTTCAAATATTCTTAGCTCAATATCGTTTAAAAGGGCATCTTTATTAACTACATTATTTTTTTGCTTAGCTGAACATATTTTATTATAAATTATGATAATTATTTCTCCGAATATGTTTAACTTTTTTATTTTTGAAAAATGTTTTTCTTCTATATGATTAATTGAAAAATTACTGTCTAAAAGTAATTTATTAAATATTTTAAATTCTTTAATAACAGATTTTAATAATGTGAATTTTTCAATTGCTATTGACCAAGAGTAAATTGACATTAGCACTAATATCAACATTATTATTTGTACGAAGAAATCTGCTTGTAATAACATATCCATAATTGATAATGATTTTGAATTTGATTGATTGGCAATATCAATTATAGTAGATTCACTAAATTTTTTAACGGGAATTTTTTCCATAACTTAATTCAAATTGTTAATTTATTTTGGCAAAGTAATGTTACTAAATAATCGAATTCATCCATATTATTAAATTTGATAACAATACTATTTTGTTTGTCACTTATATTAATTTTTGTATTAAGGTTTAATGCTTTTTGAATTTTTCTTTCTAAATTGATAAGCTCTGCATCTTTAACCTTCTTAGTAATTTTAAAGTTTTTTCTATTTTTTAAAATTTTTTCTGTTTCTCGGACGTTTAAATTATATTTTTGAATAATTTTAATTAAATCATCAGGATTTTTATGATTTAATAATAATCTTGCATGACTAGCTGATAATTTGTTTTCATGTATTAGTTTTTGGAATTTTTCTGGTAAATTGAGCAACCTTACTAAATTAGCTATATAACTTCTACTTTTTCCAATTTTAATAGCTAAATTTTCTTGAGTATAGCCTTTTTCATCTAATAATATTTTATAAATATTGGCTTCTTCTAGTGGATTTAGATTTTCTCTTTGTATATTTTCTATTAATGAAATTTCTACATTTTGTTTATCTATAGTATTTTTAATTATTGCAGGTATAAATTTTAAGTTTACTATTTTGGCAGCTCTCCATCTTCTTTCTCCAGCAATAATTTGATAATTATCTTCTGAATTTTTTTTAACTAAAATTGGTTGTAATATACCATATAATTTTATTGAATTTGATAATTCTATTATTTCTTCATTATTAAAGCTTTTTCTTGGTTGAGAGTTATTTGCAATAATTTTATCTATAGGTATATTAACTGTTAAACTAGATTGATTGTTTATAAAATCTAATTTGTTTGGTATTAATGATGATAATCCTTTGCCTAAGGCTTTAAATTCATTTTCTGTCATATTATTTTTGTTTATTTAATATTTCTTGAGCTAACAATATATATGAAATTGAACCAGAGCACTTGCTATCATAAAGCATTACAGGTTTGCCATGAGATGTTGCTTCTGATAATTTTATATTCCTAGGAATAATTTGTTCATATACTAAGTCACCAAAATTTTGTCTTACATCCTTAACAATTTCTTTACAAAGCTTGTTTCTTCTATCATACATAGTTAATAAAATTCCTTCTATAGTTAATTTTGAATTTAAGCCTGATTTAATATAATTAAATATATTAATTATATTTACAATTCCTTCAAGTGCAAAAAATTCGCATTGTAGAGGAATTAAAATAGAATCAGATACTGTTAATGCATTTATAGTTAATAAACTTAATGATGGAGCGCAATCAATAAGAATATAGTCATAATTTAGTATGTCATCTACATAGTCAAGTTTTTTCTTTAGAAAAAATTCTTTATTTTTTAATGTAGATGCTTCAGAATCAAATGCTGATAAATTTGGTTCAGAGGATATAATATCTAGATTATCTATTAAAGTATTTTTTATTACATTATTTATGCTGATATTACTAGTTAAAAAATTATAAACAGTACTATCATTTTTATTAGATGGATTGATACCCATTCCTGTAGTTAAATTACTTTGAGGATCAAGATCAATTAGTAAAATTTTTTTTTCGTATACGCTAAGTGCTGCTCCTAAATTAATTGTTGTTGTTGTTTTGCCAACCCCGCCTTTTTGATTGATTATGGATATTATTTTACATTTATTATCAAACATCTTGTGGCTTTTTTAGATAAATTATAATAGCAATTAATGCTGATGGCGTCATTCCTTGAATTCTTTTTACGTCAGCTATTGTCTGAGGCGATGTGTTTTTTAATTTAGTTCTTATTTCGTTAGAAAGGCCTTTTATTTCGTCAAAATTTAGTATTTTAGGTATGATTACCTCTTTATCTTTTTTTAAAATTTCAATATCCTTAAGTAATCTTTTTTCATAATTTTTATACAAATTTTCAGCATAAATTTTTATTAAAATTCTATTATCTGTTTTAGCAATTTCTGAAAAATAGCTTTTTATTTGATGAATATAATCGTCTGTATTTTTAAAATTCCAAATAAATTGCTTAGATTTAATTAAATCTTCAGTCTTGTTTTTTTCTGTACAAATATCTTGATAATTTTTTAATTTTTTAGCACTTATAAGTCCATATTTTTTACCTATTTCTGTTAATCTTTCAGTGGCATTATCATTTCTAAGTTTTATTCTATATTCTGCGCGTGAAGTCATCATTCTATATGGTTCTTCAGTTCCAAAATTAGTTAAATCATTGATCATCACTCCTATGTAAGAATCACTACGCGATAAAATTAATTGTTTCGAATTTAATTTTAGTGCTGCATTTGCTCCTGCGATAACTCCCTGTCCAGCAGCTTCTTCATAACCTGTAGTGCCGTTTATTTGTCCTGCAAAAAAAAGATTGCTTATTTTTTTACTTTCTAAAGTTTCTTTTAATTCTCTTGGATCTATAAAATCATATTCAATAGCATATCCCCACCTTGTAATTTTAGCATTTTCTAATCCGCAGATAGATCTAACAAACTTTTCTTGTACATTTTTTGGTAAAGAAGTTGATATACCATTTGGATAAACTAAATCACTTTCAAGTCCTTCAGGTTCCAAAAAAATCTGATGACGTTCTTTATCTTTAAATCTCATAATTTTATCTTCAATTGATGGACAGTATCTAGGTCCATTTGAAGAAATTTTTCCAGAATAAATAGCTGATTTATGAAGATTATCAAGTAAAATTTGATGAGTTTTTTTATTAGTATATGTTATGTAGCAAGATATTTGCTTCTGTAATGTATTTTGAGATAAATCTGAAAATAAATATGGATTTGTATCTCCTAGTTGTTCTTCTAAAATCTTCCAATTAATAGAGTTTTTATTTATTCTAGGAGGGGTTCCTGTTTTTAATCTACCAACCTTAAATTTATAATCTTTTAATTTTTTAGCTAATGTTGTAATGGATTTTTCTCCATATCGACCCCCTGAATAATTTTGTTCGCCAATATATATTTTTCCATTTAAAAATGTTCCTGATGTTATAACTACAGAATTTGAATAAATTTTTACTTTATCGCAAATTACACCTATAATTTTATTATTATCTATAATAATATCATCAACTGTATTGTATAATATATTTAAGTTAGGATAATTTTCTATAATTTTTTCTATATTCAGCTTGAAGAGATCTCTATCTGCTTGAGCTCTTAAGCCCCATACTGCTGGGCCTTTGCTTCTGTTGAGCATTTTAAAATGTATGCCTGATCTATCAATTGCTTTGCTCATTATTCCATCTAATGCATCAATTTCTCTTACAATTATACCCTTTGCTACTCCACCAATTGATGGATTGCATGATAATTGTCCTAAGTCATTTTTTGATTTAGTTATTAGACATGTTTTAGCTCCAATTCTACATGATGCAGCAGCGGCCTCAATTCCAGCATGCCCTCCACCAATAATAATTACATCATAATCTTTTTTCATAATCTTTAATATGTTTCACGTGAAACAATCTATTTATATCATTTTCCTATACAAAAACTACTAAAAATTTTATTAAATATTTCTTCTGAATTAATTTCACCCAATATAGCTCCTAATTCTTTTGCTGCATACCTTATTTCTTCAGATTTAATTTCCAAATTAACTGCTTTTAAAGCTTTATTTAAATAAGCTGCAGATTTTTCAAGTTTTTCTTGATGTCGAATATTTGTAATTAAATTTGTACCAGATAAAGAAATAAAATGATTTAATATTTTTATTATAGTATTTGAAATTAATTTATGGAATTTATTATTTATAAGTGAAATATAAAGTATATCTTCATATTTGACAAAAATTTTGTTAAGTTTTTTCTTAAATATATCTTTTTTATTCAAATTGATATCTAACAGATCATTTTTATTAATTAATATTAGTATTTTTGTATCAAAGTTTACTAATTGTTCTATTGTATAAAATATATTCAGATCATTTAAATTATTTGCATCAAGCATTATAATTAAAATATCTGCATTCTTTATTGTTTTTTTGCCTTTTTTTATACCAATATTTTCAATTTTATCTGAGGTTTCGCGTATACCTGCTATATCATGTAAAATTACTGGTATTCCAGATATTTCAATTTTGGTTTTTACTACATCTCTTGTAGTGCCTTGTATATCTGAAATAATTGATGTATCTGATTTAGATAAAAAATTCATTAAAGTTGATTTTCCAACATTTGTTTGGCCAGCTATGCAAATGTTAATCCCAGTCATTAATTTATTAGAAAATTTAAAATTTTGTATACTTGCATTAAATTCATTTATTAACTTTTTTATCTGATCATTTAATTTCTTAATCTCCATATTGTTTAAAAGATCATCAGGAAAATCAATGTAAGCTTCAGAAATAGCAAGCAAGTTAATTAAATTATTGCGCCATGATAAATAACATTGCTCCAGCTCTCCATTATAATTTCTTATAGCAATTTTTCGTTGAAATTCTGATTCAGCGTTGATTAATTCTATAAGTGATTCAGCTTTATTTAAAGATATTTTATTATTTTCAAGTGCAGTTCTAGTGAATTCTCCATTTTGTGCAAGGCGCAAAAAATTAAAAGAACTAAGTTCATTAAAAATAGAGTTAATAATAGCCATTCCTCCATGAGTTTGTAATTCTAATGTTTCTTCTCCAGTATAACTATTATTTTTAGAAAAATAAATTACAATAATTTCATCAATAATTTCTAAATTTTTATTATATATTTTGCCCAGGGTTGCGACTCTTTCTTTGGGGTGTTTTTTAAAATTTAAATGTTGTAAAGTTTTTAGTGCATTCGGTCCAGAAATTTTTATAATCGCTATCCCAGATTTTCCATAAGGAGTAGATAATGCATAAATAGTGTCTTTATAGGACATGATTATCTATATTATGGGTAAGTGCAAAGCTAAAAATAGTATTTAAATTTTTTAACGCCTTAGATTCATATTTTGTTCTGAAAAAACTTGTATTAGAAATTTTCATTTTTTTTATTGTTAAACAATTGCTTTGTAAGACATCATATAATATGTTTTCTGCATAATTTAAATGATCAGTGATTATAAATAAATTTGAAGAAAATTTTGTTGCTATAAATTTCAAAAAATTTGTGTTTATTAATCGCCTTTTAAAATGTTTCTTTTTTGGCCAAGGATCTGGGAATAATATATATATATTATTAAATAACTTATTAGGAATTTTATTTAATAGATCGCGTGCATCATCATTAAAAATATAAATATTATCTACGTTATTTTTTTCAATTTTGCTAAGTAATTGTGCAATTCCAGGATTATAAACTTCACTGCCTATATATATATTATCTTTATCTCGTTTTGCTCTATAAAAAATAAATTCACCTGATCCAAATCCAATTTCTAAATTTAATAATTGGTTTGTGTTTAACATATATTCTATATGATTTTGAAATGAAAATTTGCAAAGTGATTGATAAAATTGATTATCAGTTATGATTTTATTTCTTCGTGATCTATAAGATATATATTCAAATTCTTTATTCATGTTTTTTTAAAAAATATATTACTGCTAAAATTATTAAAATAATAATAGCATTTAAATAAATTTGAATAGGGTATGAATATATTATATATAAAGATAATATAATAGCAATAATAGGAGGTATAGGCATTAAAGGACAATAAAATCCTCTTATTAATTTTGATTTAGTATGTCTCATAATTATAGTTGCTAAACAAATTGATATTACCGTTATAATAATAAAAAAACTACTTAACTTCACTACATTATGCAAGTTAGTTGTTGCTGCAAGTATAGCCATAGAAAAGCCAATTATCATTGTAATAATATGTGGTATTTGATTTTTTGAATGAATTTTAGTAAAAACATTTGGCAATAATTTATCTTCAGACATGCTTAAAAGCATTCTTGTAACTGTATATTGGCTAACAATTATCACAGAGCTTAAGCCGGCAAGTGCTCCAAATTTTACTATGTAATTAAGCCAAGGTAGACCTATGTTATTAACTGCTAATGCTAATGCCTGTGGAGCATTTAATTGCTTATATGATATCAATCCTGTCATTACTGCAGAAGTTACTATATATATAATTGTAACCAAGATTATTGTAATAATTATACCTAAAGGTATATTCTTTCTGGGATTTTTTACTTCTTGAGCTGAAGTACATATAGAATCGAAGCCATTAAATGCTAAAAATACCATAGAAACTCCAGCAATTATTCCAGAATAACCATATTTTCCAAATTTTCCTTGATTCTCAGGAATATAAGGTATCCAGTTATTGATATCTATGTAAAATATTCCTATAGATACAAAGCAAAGCAGTACTGATAATTTTATAATAACTGATATAGTAGTAATAATTGAGGATAATGATATACCCCTATAAAGAATGAATGCTGATATTAGAGAAATTGCAAATGCTGGTAAATCTAGATAAGAATAAAAATGTTTATTATCTAGCATATATTTTGTTCCTGTTGGAGATGTGAATTTTTGTGAAATATTGAAATTAAAGGTATTAAGAATATCTATAAAATAACCAGACCATCCTACTGCTACAGAAACTGCTCCTAAAAAATATCCAATAGCCGATATAGAACCAATAATCCAAGCAGGAAACCTTCCAAAAGTAACATATATATATGAATAAGAGCTTCCAGAGGTTTTTAACATTGAAGCAAATTCAGCATAACATAAGCCTGCACATATGCAGACAACACCACTTAAAGCAAAAGATAATGTAATGGCTGGCCCAGCATGCATGCTAGCTGCAATACCAGTTAAAACAAATATACCGGCTCCAACTATTACACCTATACCTAATGATACTATTTGTAATAAAGATAAACTTTTTTTTAATTTATTATTCTGTAATACTTTTAAATTTATTTGTTTAACAGATTTTTTTTTAAAAAGGCTTTTAAAATTATTTTTTAAAATTGCTTTTTTGTTTTCCATAAAATAAATAGTAAATTGTACATATTATTAGACAAATTAGTGCATATTTTACAGTTATTAAAGGGTACGTTAGTAAAATTTGCCCAGTTAATATTATCGCTAATATAGGCACCCAAGGCACTAATGGACATTTGAAATTTCTTTTTAAATTCGGTTGAGTATACCTTAAAAGTATTGTGCTAAAACATATTATGATAATAGTCAATAATATAAAAAAAGTGCTTAATTTTACAAGTTCTTCTAATTTTACAGTTGCGCTAATTAATCCCATTAAAAGCCCTACTATTGTTGTAGCAATATAAGGGGTATGAAATTTTTTGTGAATCTTTTTTAAGAAGTTTGGCAATAACCCATCTTGTGTTATTGAGTATATCATTCGCACTATTGCATATTGGTGAACTAATATTACTGATGTTATAGCAGTTACAGCACCTAATTTAACAAATATTAAAAATATAGGTGTATTCATTTGTTTTGCTGCAATTGCAAATGGTTGTGATGTATTTAAATCTTTATAACTTACAACTCCTGTTAAAACTGCGCTTACTAAAATATATGTTAAAGTAGCTATAATAATTCCTCCAATAATTCCTATTGGTAAATTTTTTTGAGGATTTTTTGCTTCTTGTGCAGCAGTGCAAACAGAATCAAATCCGTTAAATGCTAAAAATACAATAGAAACCCCAGCGATTATCCCTGAAACCCCGTATTCTCCATGGGTACCAGTATTTTTTGGTATAAAAGGAGTCCAATTACTTAAATCGATTTTAGTTGCTCCTATGATAATAAAAAGGAGTAATATTGCCATTTTAATAAATACTATTATTCCATTTACAACAGAAGATCCTTTTGTGCCTCTTACTAAAATAAACATAGTTATAACAGAAATAACAAAGGCTGGAGCATTAAAAAGTGCTTTTTGAATTTTTCCAGTTATGTCAGTATATTCGTATCCAGTTATATTAGTAAATTTAACGGGTAAATAAATGTGATAATGTTCTAATAGACCTATGAAATAACTTGACCATCCATTAGCTACAGATGCTGCTGATAAAAAGTAAGCAAGTATAGATGAGCAACCTATTAGCCAAGCTGGTAATTCACCAAGTGTGGCATAAGCATAAGTATAAGAGCTTCCTGAAACTGGTATCATTGAAGCAAATTCAGCATAACATAAGCCTGCACATATGCAGACAACACCACTTAAAGCAAAAGATAATGTAATAGCTGGGCCAGCATGATGAAATGCTGCTGATCCAGTTAGTACAAATACACCGCCACCTATAATTGCTCCAATTCCTAATAATATTAATTGTATTGGGCCTAGACTTCTTATTAGTCCTTTAGAAGCGTTAGCTTCTTTTTTTAAGCTCCCAAAAGATTTTTTTCTAAATAGTTCTTTAAAATTCATTTTACAGTAAAATTATTTTCTAGTAATGAAAGGCAATATATTAGCTGATATGAATATAGAGGAATAAGTACCAAATGCAATACCAAATGTAAGTACTGCACTAAAACTCTCTAAGCTTTCTCCACCAAAGCACCACAATGCAAGGCAAGTTGCAAATGTAGTTAAAAAAGTCATTATAGTTCTTGATAAAGTTTCATTAATGCTTTGATTAATTATATTGGAGGTAAAATCAGTAGTATTATTAGTAGATAAATTTTCCCTTATTCTATCGTAAATTACTACGCTATCATTTACTGAATACCCTATAATTGTCAGTATTGCTGCTATTGAAGTTAAGTTAAACTCATATCTTGTGAAAATAAAAAAACCAATTGCAGCTGTTAAATCATGAATTAAAGCTAGTATAGCGCCTATGCTAAATTTCCAATTAAATCGTAATAAAATATATATCATTACAACTAATAATGAGCAAATAAATGCATAAATTGCTTTCTTAACTAAATCATTAGAAATTTTTGGTCCCACAAAATCAACTTTAGTAAATAATGCATCTTTATCTAATTCTATTATCTCAGATTTTATTTTATCTGCAGTTTTAACATTAATGTTATTATCATTAATATTTTGCAATCTAATCACTAAATTTTGTCCAGATTTTTGAATAACTAATTGGTTATATTTTTCTATTAAAAGATTTTTTAATTTGTAAGGAATTTTTGAAGATACTTCTATTATAAGCCCACCCTTAAAATCTATTCCTAAATTTAAGCCTGCATATATATAGCCAATAATAGTAGCAATAGTAAAAATAATGCTAAATAAAAAACCATAATTCTTATAAGAATAAAAATCTATAAATTTTAAATTCATGTTATTTAAACTATCATTTTTTTTTATTTCAATTATAATCTATACGAATAAAATTATGCAGACTTTAAAAGAATGCAAAAATATAAGCGCTGACCACAAATCAGGTAAAAACTATATAATAGTCTTTTAAATGTCAAATTATGATTTGAATTAATTTTATATAAAAGTAATCAGTTGTAACGAATTAAAAAATTATAAGGAGAAGAATAAATGTTAAAAAAAATATTAATTGATGCGTTTTATCCAGAAGAAACTAAGTTTATTTTGATAGCTGCTGATGGTAAGCTTGAAGAATTTTATTACCAAAATTTTAATACTAAGCTAATTAAAGGGAATATATATTTAGGTAAAGTTAGTAGAATAGAGCCATCTTTACAGGCAGCTTTTATCGATTATGGGAATGATAAAAAAGGATTTTTATCTTTTGAAATGATTCATCCAAAGTATTATCAAATACCAGTAGGAGATAAGGAACAATTATTAAATAAAATTAAAGAGAATAAATCTAATTATAATGAAGATGATTCTTCGAATGCTTCTGAGTATCCAGATAAATTTGTTAGTGAATTATATGATAATTATAAAATACAAGAGGTAATAAAAAAAGATCAAATAATACTAGTTCAAGTTGAAAAAGAAGAAAGAGGTAATAAAGGAGCTTTTTTAACTACTTATATTTCATTATCTGGGAGGTACTGTGTTTTTTCACCTAATTCATTTAAAAACAATATAGGTATTTCTAGAAAATTAGATGATGAGGAAGAAAGAGAGAGGTTAAAAAAAATATCTAGTGAGTTATTAGAAAATTATAGTGAGTCAAGTCTAATTCTTAGAACTGCATCTGCTCACAGAACTAAAGTAGAAATTAAGAGGGATTTTGAGTATTTAATTAATATTTGGGAAAAGATAAAGAATTCAGCTGTTTCATCTTTTGCTCCATCTCTTGTTTATGAAGAAGGTGATATATTAATTAATAATATAAAAGAGCATTATACAAGCGAAGTGGAAAAAATAATTGTTTCAGGTAATAAAGCTTATAAAAAAGTTTCTGATTTTTTAAAGATTTTTATTCCTAAAAATATTCAGAAATTAGAAGAATATTCTAATAAAGTACCTATATTACATAAGTATAAGGTAGAAGAACAATTAAGTAATCTTTATTCGAATGTTGTAAAATTAAAATCAGGGGGATATTTAGTAATTAATACAACAGAAGCGATGATTTCTATTGATGTTAATTCTGGAACTTACACAGAAGAGTATAGTATAGAAAATACTGCTTTGAATATTAACCTAGAAGCAGCAGTAGAAATAGCTAAACAAGTTAGATTTAGAGGGTTATCAGGCTTAATTGTGGTAGACTTTATTGATATGCTTGAATTGCAAAATAAAAAATTAGTTGAAAGGGAGTTTAAAAAAGCATTTTGGAATGATAAAGTGAAAGTCCAGATTGGTAGAATTAGTGAATTTGGTCTATTAGAGATGTCTAGGCAAAGAGTTGGGAAAAGCTTTATAGAGGCAAATTCAAAGATTTGTCCAACTTGTTTAGGGAAAGGTAGGATAACGTTAAATAGTTCAATTGCTACTCTGTTAATAGGTAAGCTTACATTTTTGCTTTCAAGGAAAAAAGCCAAAGTAGTAAGTATAATAGCTGCTAGCGATATTATAACTTATCTAATGAATAACTTTAAAAATGAATTAAGTTTTTTAGAAAATTCTTATAATATTCAAATTCATTTAAGTATTGATGATATAATTTCTCCTGAAAACTATAAAATTATATTTCATCAAACTTCTAACATAGCTACTGTAAAGAATCGTAGATACAATAGACCTGAGAGTTTTTTACTAAATGATTTAGATAATATTGGAAATAAAGAAATTTTTAATAATTTTGAAGAGAATATTGTTGAACATGATGGCAACATTAATGATATAAAAATGCAATCAAAAAGGCCGCTAAAAACAAATTTTAGAAAAAGGAAAAAAAATAGGAATAATGGTATGAAAAATACAAATAAACAAAATAACGATAACTCGTCTATTTTTAAGAAAATTTGGACGAAGGTAACATCTTAAAGTGAAAAAAGAATTAGAAAATAAGTATGATAGTAGTTGGTATCTTTTTAATAGGTTATTCAAAAATTACATAAGGCCACTAAGAAAAAGATTATCATTAGCCTTATTATGCATGTTGGTTTCAGCATCTGCTACAACTTTCCTTGCATGGGTTGTTCAGCCAGCTTTGGATTATGTTATTGTAGGTAAAAATTCTACAATGCATTATTTGATACCTATAGTAATGATTTTAATTTTTATTATAAATGGGGTAGCTTCATTTTATGACTCTATAATTATGAAGCGGGTGGGGCAGCAAATTTCATCAAACATACAAATGGAGCTATATGAACATCTAATATATGCAGATCTTAAATTTTTAGCAAAACATCCATCTGGAAATCTCATATCTAGATTTACAAATGATATTAATATTCTAAAAAATTCAACAATAGAAATCTATACTAGTATTATTAAAGAGTTTTTTACTTTGGTTGGATTAGTTATATTGATGTTTAAACAAAGTTTTAGTTTAACATTAATTATTGTTATTTTTTTTCTTTTGGCATTTTATCCAGTAATAAGGTTAGGAAAAAGAATGAAAAAAATTTCTAAAAATATGCAAGAAAAAATGGGAGATTTTACAGTTAGATTAGATGAAACTTTTCAGAATATTAAATTAATTAAGTCTTATTGTAGAGAGGAATTTGAAATTAATAGGGCAAAAACTATTATAGATAAATTTTTATCTATATTTAAAAAAGCAGCATATGTAGAATCATCTCCTTCGGCAATAATGGAAATATTAGGAGGCTTAGTAATAGCAGTATTAATTTTTTACGTTGGTTTTCAAGAAACTACTTCAGGTGAATTTTTATCTTTCATAACTGCACTACTTTTAGCATATAAACCTTTGAAGGCTTTATCTAGGCTTAATGCATTAATGCAAGAGGGATTAGCTGCCTCAAGAAGGTTGTTTATAATGCTTGATGTAGAACCAGAAGCTAAAATAGATGAAACTCAGGCTATAACTGATTTGAAAATGTATAATATTAAATTTTCTGATGTGTTTTTTTCTTATAAACTTGGACAAAATATTCTTAATGGGATCAATATTGATATTAAACAAGGTCAGACAATTGCATTAGTAGGCGGTTCTGGGGTAGGAAAAACTACTGTTTTAAATTTACTTCAAAGATTGTATAATGTAAGTAGTGGAGATATTTGTATAGGTGATATAAATATTAATGATATTAGATTAGATGTTTTAAGAAAGAATATAGCTTTTGTGAGTCAGGATGTTAACCTATTTGATGATACAATAATGGAAAATATTAGATATGGAAAACTTGATGCAACAGATGAAGAAATTTTAGATGCATCTATGATTGCAGCTGCACATGAATTTATTACTGAACTTCCAAATCAGTATAATACTAGTATTGGACAAAACGGAGTTAAACTTTCTGGTGGGCAAAAACAAAGGCTAGCAATAGCAAGAGCTGTACTTAAAAATGCCCCAATTTTACTTCTTGATGAAGCGACAAGTTCTCTTGATGCTATTTCTGAAAAAAAAGTGCAAATGGCATTGGATTATTTGAAAAAAGATAAGACTACTATTGTTATTGCTCATAGGCTTTCTACAATAGAATCTGCAGATGTTATTTTTGTGTTATCAGATGGAAAAATTGAAGAGTCAGGTAATCATGATGAATTAATATTGAATTCCGGAGAATATGCAAGATTATATGAACAATATAAATCAAATGCTAATAATAATTAAAATTTCAAAAGATGCTGACTTGTAGTAATATTTCTGCAGTTAGGAACAAAAAATTATTATTTTCAGGTTTAGGATTTACCATATTTAATGGCTCTTGCTTATTTATTAGAGGTAAAAATGGGACTGGTAAAACGAGTTTACTGAAGATAATAGCCAATTTAATTCCTAAAAACTCTGGTGATATTTTTTATAATTCTGTTAATATAAAACTAGCTTTAAGAGAATTTTATCAGTTAATTTTTTATATTGGTAAAACTGATGTATTAGATGAGAGTTGTACTGTACTTAAAAATCTTGAATTTTGGGGCAAGCTTTATGATCAAGAAATGAATATACCAGCATCCATTAGAACTTTTGATTTAGAACCATATATTCATACCAAGGTGTATAAGTTATCTCAGGGGTTTAAGCAAAAAGTTTTATTATCTAGACTTTTGTTATGTAGTGCTAAGATTTGGTTGTTAGATGAGCCATTTAATAGTTTAGATTACCAAGCGAAAGATATATTAGTTAATCTTATAAAAGCAAGATGTATGCAAAGAGGTATAGTAATAATAGTAGATCATGATCAAAATATTAAAATAGAAAATATGTCAGAGATAAATTTACAAGATTTTTGTAATGACCAGTAATTTAAAATTTTTAACCGCGCCAATTCATAAGGTTTTTTTATTAATATTTTTTAAGCAGCTAAAAGTTTTCTTTGAAAATAAGCATCTAGTTTTCACAAGTATATTTTTATTTATATCATCTCTTTGTATCCTAAAATTTTTACAAGGAGATTTCATTAACTTTGAAACGTTTAAGGTTATTGAAATATTATTAATTATTTATTCGATAAATTTATCCTCAGAATTAATACTGTTAAATGACTATAAAAAAGGGTTATTTGAACAGTTTATATTAACTGGCATTATTTTAGAATATTTTATAATATCAAAAATTATTGCATCTATTCTATTTTATGCAGCTTTATATACATCACTTACAATTTTATTTGATCTGATGTCTTACGGGTTTAATAATTATAATATTTTGCAGTTAATACTTATTAAAATTTTTACAGTTATTAATATAGTTGTAAATTCAATTTTTTCTTCCTCTTTCCTTCTAAGCTTTCAAAAAAAAGTTTCTCAAATATTAATATCAATATTTGTTAATATACCGACGATAATAATCAGTATATTATGCTATATATCAAATGATTGGTTGCATATACTACTATTAGGGGCTATTTTTTGTTTAACAATAGCTATAACAATTATAGTATCTAGTTATTTAGTTAAAATTTCTATAGAGGATAACTAATTATTCATGAATAATTTTCAAGAATCAAATTTTTAAAAGCATTTCCCCTTTCTTCAAAATTTTTCCATTGATCAAATGATGCACAACATGGGGACAATAATATAGTTCCGCTTTTAACGGTATTTTTAATTTCCTGGATAGAATTCTTCAAGTTATTGCAAATAGAATAAGGTATTTTATTTTTTTTTAATAAGGGAATAAATTTTTCATAATCTTGTCCGATAAGGTAGCAATGTCTTACTTCCTTTAAGCTTGAATTGAGTCCTTCAAGATTTCTTTCTTTAAAAATACCTCCTGCAATCCAGTGTATATCTTTAAATGAGCTTAATGCTTCTTTAGTAGAGGCAATGTTAGTTGCTTTACTATCATTTACAAATGATAATTTTTCAGTTTTAAGAAATAATTCCATTCTATGTGGCAATCCAATAAATGTACTAAAATTCCTTATAATTTGTTTTGAATTCAGTTTTATTACTTTTGCAATAGTATATGCTATTGCAATGTTTTCTGCATTATGTACACCAATTAGACTACTCGGTAAATCTAGGTTAAATGCTTGATTTTCAAAATAATTATCATAAAGCTTATCTTTAATTACAGAAACACCTTTTTTGAGAAGTTGTTGATTAGATGTTGGAATTATTGTTTGATTTCTTTTTATTATAAGTTGGTTATAAATATCTTGATTAATGTGATTATTAAGTGAAATGATTGCAAAATCATTATGTTTTTGATTGTTAAAAATTCTTAATTTTGCATTTTTATAATCTTCAAAAGACTCATATCTATCTAAGTGATCTGGAGTTATACTCAATAATGCGGCAATATTAAATTTATAATTGAGCATTAAATCAAGTTGGTAAGATGATAATTCTAAAATATAATGTTCATTATTATTATTGAAATTTGGTAAGTTAAGTGCAGGAATGCCAATATTACCACCTAAGGCAGACTTATAATTATTGGATTGTATAATATGATTTGTAAGAGAGGTTGTTGTTGATTTGCCATTAGTGCCTGTAATACCTATGTAATTTGCTTTGGGACAAGCTTTAAATAAAAGATCAATATCAGTTACTATAGGGATATTATGTTTTTGACATATAGTGAATATTTTATGTGGATTAGGGTATTTATAAGGTATACCAGGACTAACGATAACAAAATCTAGCTTTTTAACATCAATAGGGTCTATGACATCAGAAAAGTAAATTTTTTTATCACTAGAAATATCATTTTTTAAATCTAAGAATCTTTGCTTATTGTTATCCCATGCAGTTACTTGAGCATTTGTATTAAGTAATGCCTTAAGGCAACCTGTGCCAGTTTTTCCTAATCCAAATATTCCAATTTTTTTGCCATTAAATTCGCGAAGATTGATCATAAAACACCCATAAGCTTTGATTCGCTAACGTCCCATGCATTTTCTACATACTTGAAGTTACCATATCTATCTAATAAAAAGCAATCAAATCTCATATTAAAATTATGAAATTAATTGTGTTGAGCTAAAAAATACATTGCAGTCTCACAGCTCCTAGTTTTTTGTTTGTTTAAAATAATATCATAGTTAGGTAATTTTTTTCTATTTTTTACTTCTACGAATATTAGTAGATTTTTCTTATAAGCAATTAAGTCAATTTCACCATATTTAGTTTTATATCTATGTTTAAAAATGGTATATCCAATGTTGCTTAGGTAGGTAATTGCAATGTTTTCAGCATCTATTCCTCTTTTGTGATTAGATAAATTTCTTCCCATTTTTTAAAAAGTGTAAATTTACTGCCTATATGTTCTTATGTTTTCAGGAATAGGTGTATCTTTAGTTGATCTATATGGGTTAATATCAATGCCTCCTCTTCTAGTATATCTGCCATATACTTCTAAATTAGTTGTTTTACAATTTCTATATATATCCATGTAAATTTTTTCAATACACTGTTCATGAAATTCATTTAAGTTTCTTAGTGAAATAATATAATTTATTAAACTTGAATAATTAATTTTTGCACCGGAATAATTTATTATTAGAGTTCCCCAATCAGGTTGCATTGTAACTGGACAATTAGATTTTAACAAATGAGTATATATTTTTTCATCTTGAACAATGGTTTTATCAGTTATCTCTATTTTGCAATTATCAAGTTTTTTGTCATAATAATTATCAATGTTTTTTCCCTCAGGGTTTTTTAAAGTAACTTCTGTATTAATGTCTTCTAATTTAACTATAACATCGGTGCTTAATTTATGAGATAAATTTTGTTCTATTGTGGTTTTTACATGCTCTTTAGATTTAAAAATAGTGCCATTAAATGAATTTAAATACAATTTTAAAGATTTTGACTCAATGATATACTCAGACCTGCATGAATAAATTATTTCGGAGGTAGCAATATCTGGTCTTCCATCAGGCCTGAGCCAAGAAATTTCATATGCATTCCAAATGTCATATCCGTAAAATGGAATATTATTATTATCTATACCAATTTCATTTCTCTTATCCACTCTTGGAATGGCAAATAATAGTGAGGGATTATATTTATCAGTATAAATAGATTTCTTACCAAGTGCTGAAGAGTTAACATGCATGTTATTTGTGTGAAATATATTTTATAGGGTCATCTTTGCCAAGTTCTTTAAAAGCTTGCAATCTCAAAATACATGCATCACATTCTCCGCATGAATATCCATTTTCATCAGGATTATAACATGATAAGGTCATAGAGTAATCTATTTCAAGTCGTAAGCCTTCTTCAATAATTTGAGCTTTGTTTAACTGTATAAGTGGAGCATGGATCTTTATTTTTTCTCCTCCTACAGCTCTTGATGTAGCTAAGTTTGCCATAATATTGAATGCTTCAATATATGCAGGCCTGCAATCAGGATATCCGCTGTAATCTAATATATTAGCTCCAATGAATATGTCATTAGCTTGCAAAACTTCTGCATATGCTAGAGCATAAGATAAAAATATGGTATTTCTTGCAGGAACGTATGTTATAGGTATTTTGCTTAAAATTTCTTTTTCTGAGCGATTTTTAGGAACATCTATATTATCTGTAATTGCAGAATTTCCAAATGTTTTTAAGTCTATTTTAACTATTTTATGTCCTGCTTCAGGTGCAATAGAATTTTTGACTTTGCGAGCGGATTTTAATTCTATTAATTGCTTTTGACCGTAATCAAAACTCATGCAATATGGGGCGTAACCTCTTTCTTTTGCCAGTGCAAGTGTTGTAGAAGAGTCTAACCCACCACTTAATAATACAACAGCATTTTTCATATTTAATTCCTTTTTAAGTTTTTAAACCCTATTAAATCTCCTTTTTCAATTATTTCTAAGAAAGCTCCTCCACCAGATGAAATATAAGAGAAATGATTTTTTAAGCCAGACATTTTAGCGACTGCTACAGCATCACCACCCCCGATTATGCTGACTAAATTATTATTTTTAGTGTGGTATGCTATAGTTCTTGCAGCATATAAGCTACCAATAGAAAAGTATTGTTCTTCATAAAACCCTATGGGACCATTCCAAATTAAAATTTTGGAATTTTCAATTATATTTTCTAGGTTTATACAACTTTTTATACCTATGTCTAATATACAATCTTCTTTATTTATATCTTTTATATTTTTTATAAAAATTTTATTATTATTTTTTCCAACAAAATCATGTGGAAGAACTATCTTTTGTTTATAATTTTCATAGATATTTTTAGCTTCATTAAGGTATTCTTCTTCGAAATATGATTTTCCAACTTCATAACCTAGAGCTTTTAAAAAGTTATTTGCCATTGCTCCAGCAATAAATATGCGATCAACTTTATTTGCTAAATGATTTAATACTTTTATCTTTGTTGAAATTTTTTTCCCACCAATAATTAGTGTCTGAGGCTTGTAATTATCATTATAAATTAAACTTAGGCTTTTTAACTCCTCCATTAACGATAAGCCAGGATAAGAAGGTAAAAAATTAGTAATTGCACATATTGAAGAATGCTCCCTATGGCAACACGAAAATGCGTCATTTATATAGATATTTGCATATTTGCTTAATTGTTTAGCAAATTTAGTATCATTTATTTGTTCTTCAGGGTAAAATCTTAGATTTTCTAGTAATACTATTTCGTTGCTTTGTAGGTTATTTACCTGCTTAATACTATCACTGGATAAGATGTCATTTATAAAGAGAACATTTACTTTTAAATACTCTTGCAAGTATGGAATTAGTTTTTTTAGTGAAAATTCCTCTTTGTATTCTCCATTAGGCCTGCCAAAATGACTTGCTAAAATAATTTTGCAATTGTGTTTTAATAAAAATTTTATTGTTGGAATAATATTATTAATTCTAGTATCATCTAATAATACGCCATTATTATCAAATGGCACATTAAGATCGCATCTTAAAAAAACCTTCTTACCAATTATATCGTCTTTGCATATATCTTTAAAACTAATATTTTTCATGTTAATTTTAGTTATAATTTAGCTATAAAATTTGCAACATCAAGCATTCTACATGAGAACGCCCATTCATTATCATACCAAGAAACAATCCTACAGAAATTTTTATTTACTACTTTTGTTTCATTAATATCAAAGATTGCACTACTAGTTGAGTGATTGAAATCTATAGAAACTAATTTCTCCTCAACAATATCAATTATATTTTTATAATTATTATTTGCATTTTCTTTTACTATATTATTGATATTTTGTTCAGAAGTTTCTTTGTTGGATATGAAGCTAAAATCAATCATTGAAACATTTGGTGTAGGAACTCTTATTGCAGCACCATCTAATTTGCCGTTTAAATGAGGTATAATTAACCCTATTGATTTAGCAGCTCCTGTTGATGTTGGAATCATTGATAATGCTGCAGCTCGAGACCTTCTTAAATCTTTATGTCCACCATCAATAATACGCTGATCATTAGTATATGAATGAATTGTAGTCATAAAGCCGCTTTTTATTCCTAAATTGTCATCAAGGATTTTGGCAATAGGTGCTAAACAATTTGTAGTACATGAACTAATTGAAATAATTTTGTCATTATTGAAGAGGGTATTGTGATTAACACCAAAAACAACTGTTTTATCAGCATCTTTACATGGTGCTGAGACTATAACTTTTTTTGCCCCTTGCTTTATATGTATCGATGATAATTCTTTATTATTGAATTTTCCAGTACACTCTAAAATTAGATCTGCATTGTATTGTGCCCAATTAATATTATTTAAATTGTGTTCTTTAATTATTTTAATTGATTTTCCTTTTATAATAATCTTATCTTCTTCAATTTGATCGATAAAGTTAAAAATTCCATGTAATGAGTCATATTTTAACAAATGAAGTTTTGATTTTATGTTGGATGCGCCAAAATTTACAGCTACCAAATTTAAATTTGGATAATCACCTTCGATATACCTTCTTAAAACATTTTTTCCTATTCTTCCAACGCCATTTATTGCAAAGTTAGTTTTATTCATTAAATATATAGTTTATATAATTTTACGTCTGTTAATTTAAATGTTAACTTCAATTATTGCAAGTAGGCATTTATTAATTCAATCAAAATAAATGATTAAAAATAATTCTTCTTCGTTAAATATTCAAAATATTGCATCTGATCCTAAAAACAATGTTTATCTTGCTGCCTCAGCTGGGACTGGGAAAACAAAAACACTTGTTGATAGAATATTAAAGCTTCTGCTGAATAATGAGAAAATAGAGCATATCTTATGTCTAACATTTACTAATGTTGCTGCTGGTGAAATGATGCAAAGACTTAAAGATGAATTGAAAAAATGGCATTTAACTAATGATAATAAACTAAAAGAGTATCTGCTAATATTGCTTAATGATAAAGTTACTAATAATCAAATCTTAAGAGCTAAAGAGCTTTATAATCACTGTTTAGATAACTTAGATAAATTTAGAATTCAAACATTACATTCTTTCTGTGTTGATCTGTTAAATCAATTGAAGTTTTTAGATGAAGATAACATAGATGATTTAAAGATTATTGATGATTATTCAAGAAAAAAGCTTATTGAAAATGCTTTAGATATGGTGATTAATTCATCAAAACATAAATTAGAAGTTGATATTGCGTTAATAAAAGTTTCAGTAAAATATGATTATTATAGTTTATTAAATTTACTAAAGGACGTTCTTTATCAGAAACAAAAAGTATTTGAATTTATAAATTCAAAAGCTTCAATTAAGGATTTAATTAATGAGCAATATGAATTTTATAATACAAAAAGTGTATCAAAAACTGAATTATTAAACAAATTTTTTAATAATACGGATACAGAATTTAGAAACGTACTTAATATATGTGAAAAAGATGATGTATTAAATATTATTTTTAATTGGATCGAAGGAGATAGTGGCTTTAAAGAGGATAATTTTCATGATTATCTCAATTGTTTTTTAACTAAAGCTATGCTTCCTAGAAGCAGAATACCTTTTGACAAAAAAATAAGAGAGGATAATCCAGATTTAATTGAGCAATATAAGGCTGAACAAATCAGAATAATCGAATTTTTAGAGAAAAAATCTTCACAAGAGCAAGCTGAATTAATGCAAGCTATTATTATTATTTTAAATGAAGTTATTATTGAATATGAAAAATTGAAACATAATTTTGGTTATTTAGAATATGATGATTTGATAATAGAAACATTAGAAGCACTAAATAAAGTCCAGGATATTGAAGCATTTTTATATTCTTTAAATTTAGCATTTAACCATATATTAATTGATGAAGCGCAAGATATAAGTAAATTTCAGTGGGATTTAATCGAGAAAATTATAAGAAGCATTTATAGTTATAATTCATCAATCTTTATTGTAGGTGATTATAAACAATCAATTTATGGGTTTCAAGGTGCTGATCCAGAATATTTTTTACAAGTTAATAAATTTTATAAAACTGAATTTATTAAATTATCTAAATCATGGGACTATTTGGAGTTAAATTACTCATTTCGCTCAAAAAAAGAAATACTTTACGGTGTCGATCAAGTTTTTAATTCTATTAGTTTTATTGATAAACTTAAGCATATAGCAATAAAAGAAGGTAAGGGGATAGTTAAGATTATAGAGCACTTACCCAATAGCAATAAAGTAGTTAAAAAAGATGAAGGTTGGAAAATACCAAAAAAAGATGATGAATATATAAATACTAAATTTTTAAATTCACAAGAAATATCAAATTTTATTATTAACTTATTAAATCAAAAAAATACAAGTGAAAAAAAGATTCCTAAGGACATTATGGTCTTATTTAGGAAAAGGTGTGAAAAAATGAAATATTTGAAAGATAGTTTAAAGCAAAATAATGTTCCAGTATCAGACTCTTGTAAAATAAATTTTAGTGATGATCTAATTATTCTTGATTTACTTGCTATCGTTAAATTCTTCTTATTGCCTGAGGATAATTTGAATTTAGTTAGTTTATTAAAGTCAGTATTTTTTAAATTTAGTGAGAAGGATATTTTTAAATTATCATTTGATAGAAATAATCAAAATATCTGGGATAGAGTTCAGATTTTTTATCCAGAAGTTGCTAAAGAGTTAATAAAATTTAAATGCGATTTTGAAGAAGAATCATTACATGGTTTTTACAATAAGTTGCTATATAGTTATAAATTTATAAAGAATTTTTACCAAGAGTTTGGACGAAATTGTCATGAAATTATTGATATTTTTCTTGAGAAAGTTTCAGAATTTGAGAAATTATTATTAGGCAATAAACAAATTTTTATTGAGTGGATTCAAGATAATTCTGAAATTATATTAGACAATAGTAATTTGGATGGTATAAAGCTTATGACTGTTCATTCGGCAAAAGGATTGCAATCTCCTATTGTTATTTTAGCTGATGCTGGAGATTCTGAAAACATGCCAAATGAAAGTTATTTTTGGTATAAAAATAATCTCATTATACCTAATTTTAATGAATATAAGAGTAAAAAAATTCATCAAATT
>NZ_NPHZ01000002.1:133712-186957 GCF_009690945.1 Rickettsiales endosymbiont of Trichoplax sp. H2 | reverse complement strand
AAAAAAGAAAGTTTAAGATTACTTTATGTTGCAATGACACGTGCTGAGAGTGAGTTATATATTTTTGGGGAAGGTAAAAATAAAAAAGATAGTTGGTTTAACATTGCAAAAAATGCTCTAGGAGAGAATTTTATAAAATATTCAGATCTAAAAATTAAAGAACCAAAGTATATTTTTGATAAACTAGAATGCGAGGATAATAATACCCCTAATTATTTTAATGAAAATTACGTTTCAAATGCTGTTGAGCAAAATGACATTGCATCCACTAAAGAGCAAATTTTCTCTGATATAGCTGTGATTAGAGGAAATTTTATACACAAAATTTTATGTGATATTGCCAAAATATGTAAAACAGATATAGAAGAGTATATCACATCATTGGCATATGATGATAATTTTGATCTATTGCCTAAAAATGATGTAAGTGAGATTACACAAATTACGGCAGATATTTTAAAGAAATTTCCCAATATTTTTTCTAAAAATGTATTTTCTGAGGTAAGTGTTGCAAATTTGGTAGAAAATAGTAAATCAATTTTAAAGATAGATAAGCTTATAATTCAAGATAACCAAATTGAGATTATTGAAATTAAAACTGATAAGTCTAAAGCTATTTCGAAAAATAATATTTCTTCAGAATATTCAAAGCAGCTTAATATTTATAAAAGATGTGTGTCTAATATTTATTCAAATAAAAAAGTGATTTGTAAGATACTTAGTTTTTATCAAAAAGAGATTATTATTTTATAATTAAGATTGTATTTCTTTATATAATTAATTATCATATTTTTAGTTTGTTCCCGTAGCTCAGCAGGATAGAGCGTTGGATTCCTAATCCAAAGGTCACAGGTTCGAATCCTGTCGGGAACACCATTTGTGAATTTTAATTATCTGTTACGTAATTCTACATAGACTATTTTAACACTTATTAAGTTACAAAAAATATATAAATAAAATATATTATGTTATGCTCTGGTGTAATGTAATCAGTGTGGAGGCTTCTTTATGGCTAGTTTTAGCCATTTCAATAAGTGTGTAATCAATAATACTAACGATACAATTAATGAAAAAATTCTATTATTGCGACCTATATTTGAACAGTCTGGTGTTCTAGGATATCATTTAGCAAATCAATCAATATATGAAATTAAGAATATACTTGGTACTGAGTTAGATTATTTTCATAGGCTTATTGTAATATGCTCATCTGTAAAGTCTAAGACGCAATATAATCAATTAGAACGTTTCGGAATAGTAGATAAAAAAAATTCAAGTATATTGGCTTTAGCAGAAAGTACTGTAATTAAATACGGAGACTTGATTATAAAGAGTGTACATGAAACAAACCAGACTGCCCAGAAAATATATGAAAAATCAAAAGCATGTAACGAGATTTTAGGAGATAAGCATTGCTTAGAGGTTCAAGATATGAATGGCATAGGATTGCAACACTTGTTAATCTCTAGTTTTAAAACAGATTTCAAAACTATGGAGGAATATTATATTAAAAGTAGTAAAAATATTAATACTTTATTATATGAACATTGTAGGGATAAATATTTTGATTTTTTATTCAAAAATGTTCTGGCAAATGAAGAGGATTTGAACTTTAGTAATTATGGAGTTTTAGGAAATATTCATGAATGTCATTTTTATAAAACTGATCATGATGGATTCAACTATAATAAAAACATAAATAATTATGCAGAGGCTTTTTCATGTTTTCTACTTAATGGTTTTTCTCAAGAAGAAATATTAAATAAAACGGCAAATCTATTAACTAATTATAAGGGAAAAGAAAGTTTAGCAGTAGATATATTTCAATCTAATATAAAAAAACTAATAAGTTTAATTTCTAATTTAACTTTTAATCCTTCAAAGCTTTTTTGTCCACATGCATTTAGTGATCTTGATGGAAGTGAACATATAAAGGAGTTTTATAATTGTATAAGCTATCAATTTAATGAAAGTGATAGAGTTGACAGTGTATTTTCTTGTAATGACTTACTATTATCTATGTGATGACTATTGCTATATCTAGTTTTTATTTTTTATAAGTTAGCAGGATAGAGCGTTGGATTCCTAATCCAAAGGTCACAGGTTCGAATCCTGTCGGGAACACCATTTGTGAATTTTATTATCCTCCTCTTCCGTTATCTAAAGAGTGAGAAGTGCTGCGTTCTTTTAATATTTGGTCTGTATGAGGTCCAAGAGATTGTTTTTGATTTTGGGATAAGCTTTTATCAGGTGATTCAATTAATGGTTGTTTTAGAGTAGATACATCTTTCATTTTATCTAAATCATCTTGGTTAGGGCTGTATTTACTCATATTTTTTACTCCAAAGTATGCTGAATAGCTTGCTGTAGCTGCTATAATTAAAGGTGAAGCTATAATTGCAGCTACCACAATAGCTGCAATTTTAAAGAAATTTTTTACTTTATCTCCTATACTTTTTTTAGTTTTAATTTTATTAAAGCCTGCAGGTTCCTCAACTAAAGTACCAAGAGGGTTTTTTTCAGATAAAGCGGTTTTTGAATCTGATTTTACTCCATGACATCCAGGAGTCCCGCCATTTAATGATGCTAATTCTTGAGTATGCCCTCCTTTAATTTGTGTTTTTAAATTTTCTCTTGCTTGTTCTTCGCTAAGCCCAAGTTTTTCACTAACAGCTTTGTTTGTTGCATCTGTAAGGCTAATTCCAGTCCTATCTTTACCACTAGCGCAGTGTATGTTGACTTTACCAATATTAACTTCAGGGAATATTTTTTTAACAGCACCATTTGCATTGTTACAGGCAAAATCAACTAGAATCATTGCAGTTACAAGATCTAAATTTTGATTTTCACTCTCAAACATACTATGTGGATTGATAATCATATCCTTTGCTTTTATTGCATTTTTTAAAGCATTTTGTAAATCAAGGTTACCATTCAAGCCGTCTAATTGCTCAAGTGCTTGATCTTTATTTGTTCCATTGATTAAGTAGTTAGCAATATTTTCAAGTCCTTGTTGATTTTTAAGAGTAGTACCAAGCTTTAATAAATTTATATCAAAGCCGTGATTATCATTACTTGCTAATCTCCTCATTCCATTAAAAGGTGTGATAGCGCATGTTCCACTTCCTCTTTGTTTTTGCGCTTTCATGATTAAATCTGGTGCGTATCTATCTATTTCATTACTATAATTTGGTATACCATCAGCAAGATTAGGAGAATTTAAAGCATTATCTGTAATCTCTACTCCGTCAGGAGTGAAAGAATCAAGTTGTTCTAAATTTTGCGCTGTTTGTTGCAGGTTTATTTTATCATCTTCACCATGAAACGATGGTGTGCCGGTATGTAGTACTTCGAGCACTTGTTCCATACCTCCTCCATTCATGTCACAAACAAAGACAGATTTTTCGTAGGCATTTCTTAATCCAGCTAATTGCTCTCTAGTCTGGGTTGGCAACATTACATTGCCTTGTGCAATTTGAGCAGCGTAACTTTTAACAAAAGCTTTATCAAAATCACTTAGTTGATCAAACCAACCAATATTTAGTCTTTGTCCTTGTTGCCAATCTTTGATTCTATTATATTCTGTTTTCTGAGTATCAGTAAGTCCAAGTAGCATCATATCTGACTCGACAACTAGCCCTTCTTTGCCTTGTGCATCTTTTTGTTTAGTTAAAGTGGATACATGAAATTGCCTGTTGTCCATAAAAACAAAATTTCTTGCAGTAGTTAGCTTTGCTTTTGCTTCTGATACTCCTTGATCCTTTAATAAATTTATGACTTTTGCATTAAATGCTTTAATATCTATTTTCTCTTTACTATCAAGTTTACTTAGTTGTTCTTGTAATAATTCATTAATTTTATCAGTATTTTTACCTTCTAATTCTAAAGCTTTTTTAGCACCTAATAGTAAGTTAGTTGATTGAATTATATAAGATATTTGCTCAGCTTTTTCTGGATTTGTAGGAGTCGTTTCTTGATTTATACAATCTCTAATTAAATCATAGCTTCCATCTGCTTTTGGACCAAATTGTGCCCAGCTTATTCCTAATTCTAAATCACGTAACTCTTCTAGTTGTAGAATTAGATCTGGAGCTAATTGTGCGTCATTAAGGTCAGATTGAAGCTCTTGCTTTCGTTGATCATGATCAACCTCTTGTTGACTTTCTAAGTATGATTTTATATTAACTTGAGTATCTTGTTTATTTACTAATAAACGATCATAGTTTTCTGTGGGCATAATAACTTTCAAAAGTATTTAAAGTAATTATTTTTATAAAATCATATGAAACATTTATTGACAATAAGAAAAATATAATTTAGATTCTAATCAAGAATGATTATCAATTGCAAATATGAAGGACAAATCAATAAACAAGATAAGTAAAGGGGCAATTTTTAAAATAGAAAAATTTTTATTAAATAAAATTCAAAAAATTAAATTAATGGAATTGGGTATATTACCTGAGATGAAAATGAAGTTAATTCAGAAAAATTTTTTTGGTTCAGTTATAATAAAATGTGAAGGTAATAAATTTGCATTAGATAAGTCAATAGCTGAGAAATTAGTGATTAATAAAATTACAAATTAGTTTTAAAAATGAGTTATTAAATGGAAGAAATTTCAATAGGTATTATTGGTAACCCTAATTCAGGAAAATCAACAATATTTAATGAATTAACAGGTCTTAAACAAAAAGCAGCTAATTGGTCAGGTGTAACGGTAGAAAAAAAAGTTGGGAGATTTTATAATAAAAATCATAAAGTGCAATTAGTAGATTTGCCTGGCTTATATTCTTTAGGTGTTGGAGGAAAAACATCCTTGGACCAAAAGATAGCGATTAATTACATTAAAGAGGGTAATTTTGATTGTATTATAAATGTGATTGATAGTGTAAATTTTAAAAAAAGTTTATACCTAACACTGCAATTGCTTGAAAGGGAGATACCGGTAATTTTAGTTTTTAATATGGAAGATATATCTAAAAATAAAGGTATATTTATAGATCATGAAAAAATATCTGAATTGCTAAAATGTCCAGTTATATCGATATCTGCTAAAAATAGAGGTGATATTATTAGGTTAAAAGATTTTTTAATAGAAAGTAAAAAAATAAAAAACTCTTTAGATATATTTGATTTTTATTCTAAAAAAATTTCCAAATATTATTTTGATGTAGAAAATTTTTTGAGGAAAAAATTTCCAAATATTTCTAATGAAGAAAAAATTGAATTACTTGAGGGAAATTATCAAAATTTTGATAATGAATTAAAAAAATTTATAAAAAAAATATATAAAGATTTGGAAAAAGAATTTGGCCAAACATCTGATTTAGTATTAGTAAATAGTAGATATAATTTTATAGAAAATATTTCAAAGCAGATTTGTAAAAGTGGAATTTCTAATTCTCAGTCATTTTCGGATAAGATAGATAATATAGTATTGAATAAATTTTTAAGTGTTCCAATATTTTTATTATCATTATATTTAATGTTTGTATTTAGTATAAATATAGGTGGAGTTTTTCAGGAATTTTTTAGTCTTATAGCAGAAGCAACATTTATTGATATTCCACTATACATTATATCAAAAATTTATATGTCTGGGTGGATTAATATACTGATACATGGATTAGGTGGGGCAGTTCAAACTATTGCATCATTTATCCCGATTATAATGGCTATGTATATATTTTTATCTTTTTTAGAGGATAGTGGTTATATTGCAAGGTCAGCTGTTATTGCAAATAAAATGATGAAAATAGTTGGGTTATCAGGGCAATCATTTTTACCATTAATGGTTGGTTTTGGGTGCAATGTACCAGCTATAACTGGAGCTAGAATGTTAAGTAATCATAGTGAGAGAATTTCAACAATCATGATGATGCCATTTATTTCTTGTACAGCAAGATTAGCTGTTTATACGTTATTTTGTTACATTTTTTTTCCGAATAATACGCAAAATATTATTTTTGTTTTGTATATTTTAGGAATTTGTATGGCGTTAATTACAGGGTTATTATTAAAAGGTAAATCCCAAAACTTAGCTAATTCCAATATGTTAATAGAATTACCTGAGTATAAGTTACCAAAATTTAAAACTATTATTAACACAAGCCTTATAAAGACAAAGTCTTTTATTTTTGGTGCTGGTAAAACAATAATAGTTGTATTCTTTATTATTCATTTAATTAATTCTATCGAAATACCAATTAAAAATGGTGAGAGAAAATATCATAAAGAAAATATTATTAATATTTTTGGAAAAAATATTGTTCATATTTTTAAACCAATGGGGCTGAAAAATGAAAATTGGCCTGCAGCTGTAGGAATTATTACTGGGATATTTGCTAAAGAAATTGTTGTAGGCACTCTAGTCTCATTATATTCAGATAAAATTGATAAACCAGATAATCAAAAACAAATAAGTATTGTGTCTAAATACAAAAGAGCATTTTTCAGTATATTTGAGAAAATTAAAGGCGTTTTAACTGATAATTTTGACAAATTGTATAATTTAACTAATACAGGGGCAATAAATAATTATTATGAAGATAATCAAATCAATAATTCTATTATAAGAAACATTTCAAAAAATTTTGAAGATAAAATTGCTGTTTTATCATATTTAATATTTATTTTAATATACTTTCCTTGTGTCTCAGTATTTGGTGTGATTTCTAATGAGATAGGCAAAAGATGGGCGGCAATATCTGCTGTTTGGTCAACTATTTCTGCATATTCAATTTCAGTGATATTTTATCAAGTTAGTAATCTAATAATTAACAGTAATATTAATTATGTCTATTTGTTACTTGGAAGTTTTATATTGATAACTAGTTCATTTTTATTGAGATATATTTGTATAACCAATAGATCAATAATTGTATAAATAAAAATATATATATTAATGAATTATTGTAATGAAATATTCTATCCTATAACTTTAATATATGACCCTTTTCTTAACGTATTTAAGAAATTTTTTAAATTTATACTGAGTTTTTGATTGTAAATTATATTCTTTACCTCTTGTTCATTAAGTGCTGTATCTTTATTGATTTTCTTTATAGAGGCAATTTTTAGTATTATTATACTATCATCTTTTTCAATAGGTGTACTTATTGAGCCAATTTTTATTTTAGATCCAAATGCTTCAATAATATCATGGGATAGATCTTTGACTTTTAGCCAACCTAGGAAACCATGATTTTTTGAAGTTTTACTTTGTGAAAATTGTTTTACTAAGTTTTGAAAAGATTCTCCTTTTTGTAATAAAGAATAAATTCTCAATATAGATTTTTCTATTTCTTTAGGTGTATCACTATCTTTATAAATCAATATTTCATATAGTTTTAATTCACTGTTTTCAGATAAATTATTGTATTTTTTTGAAATAATTTTTAAATTATCAATAACTTCTTGTTTAGAAACATCAGTTTCTGGTTCTATTTTGTATTCAATTAGTTTTTTTAATAATAATTTTGCATTTATATAATTTTTAAATTCATCTATGTTCACATTAAATTTTTTTAAGAATTGTTGTAAATTTTTAAAGCCGTTTTCTTTTAATAAGTCATTAATGTGAGAATTTTCTTGATTTTCAGAAATGGAAATGCCATTTCTTTTTGCTATTTGAGATAATAATTTTTCATCAATTAACAATTCAATAATTTCATTTTTTTGGTTATTGTGAATTTTTACTCTATTTAAAGATTCTAGTAAATTAATTCTGGAGTTTAACTCAAATGACGTAATAATTTCATTATTAACATATGCTACAATTTTATCCTGATATGCATAACAAAATTCATTATAGAGAAGTATAAATAAGATCAGAGAGAATTTTGAGATTAAATTTATAGTATTTTTTTTTGTTAGCATAACTAATTAAAAATAGGCTCAATTGTTAAATAAGTTGTAACTGAAGAATTGTAATTGACATTCTTAAGTTTTGAATAATCTCTTAATACACCAAAATTAACTTTTAAACAATCTCCTTTATAAAATAAGCCTATCTGATTGCTTATCCAGTTATTATTATTACCTAGGTTCGATTTTTGCATTTTTGAACCAATCTTTCTTTTTGCTTGTGTTTCTATGCCCCAATTATTATTAAAATTATATTTGAGTTTAACTGCAATCTCTTGATTATGATTATTATGGTCTTGGTTTATATATTTTTTGTTAATAAATATATGATTTAAATCTATCTCGGCTTTTTGATGTTGAAAATTAAAATTTAACTCATTTTTAATTAATTCTAAGTGATTGGGAGTCAGGCTTATATTATCAACTATTGAAATTTCATCACCTAATTGTGCATAGAATTTACTAACAATTTCGGTTTTTAAGGCATCAAATTTTTTATTCCAGGTATAGGAAGTGGTTTTACAATCTTTTGGTTGAGTTAATTTACAATCTTTTGGTTGAGTTAATTTATAACTTTGTCCCAAAATTATTCCATAAGTATTTTTTCCTGTATAATAATTAGATCTAAGTCCAAAATTTAGTCTTGAACCAACGTCAACATTATTCTTTCCAGTAACAAAATTAGATGAAAATATGTTTGATGTACTCATAATTTGTGAGGATGAACCCTCGTCTGTAATAGTTGGAGTTGTTTTGGAGTTATAAGTAAAATTTACAATTGGTTCTAATATTATGTTTTTTTTGCCAAGATATTTAATAAATGGCCATTTCCAATCAAAAAATAGTTTACCTATTAATCTGTTTTTTGTTCCTATATCACTTTTTATATCATAATAATCATATCTAATGGATGGATAAATGTTCAAAATTTGACCATATGGTAAGTTAATATTATTAAATGAATCAAACTGAAAAGTGCTTCTAATATAACTTTCTCCTTTAGTTCTACGTAGATTAAGTATATCAGTTGAAAATGCTAAATTAGAAATAAAAGGGAGATTTGGAGATAATTTATTATATGTTCTAATCCATGGTATAACATAGGGGGTACTATTTTTGCTATCTTGGGTGGCAATATTTTTGCTACCTTGATGCCTTAGATTTTGGAATGAAATCCCTTCAAAAGTTAAAAATCTTTCCTTAGTTTCATTTCTTAATAAAAATTTACTTGTGAGCACGTCATCATCTGTTATTTTATATTTTTTTGTAATAGTTTTATCTTCATCGAATAATCTCTGGAGTTGATATTCTAGAAAATAATTGTTTTTAAAATTAAAATTACCTATAGAGTTTAAAAATCCTTTTAATTTATTTTGTTTATTAGCGTCAACTTGGCCAATTTTATTATCGTTTATTAAATTTCCATTAATTTCATATGGGCCATATTGTGTCAGATATCTAATGTTGAAACTATTTAAGGTATTGCTTTTATTGCTTACTGTAGGTGTATATGTTATGTCCATTTGTGGTGAAATGTTAAAATAATATGGAATTGATAGTTGAAGTCCCAATATATTAGAATTTTTTAATTTTGGTGTTAAAAATCCACTTTTTCTTGGGGAATTTGGTGTAGGGATAGAGAGATAAGGCAAGTAAAAAATAGGTGTTCCAAATAATTCTATTTTACTATTTTTAAATTTAACATTTTTTTCCTTGGTATTTACAATAGCTTTTTTAGCAGATATTTGCCATAAAGGTTTGTTTGGAATTAAATTATTATTACATATTTTACATGTTGAAAAAATTATATCTTGAACTATGAAAGTATTATTGTTAATCATCTGAGCAAAGTTAGATGACAACAAGCCTTTTTTATCAATTCTAGCTTTAAAATTAATTATTAAGCCTTCATTTTTATTTCTGTTAAAAAATGCCTTGCTGCCAAAGAAGTAATTTTTATTATCATTTTTAAATGCTAAATTGCCAAGTACATATAAGTAATTATTTTTTTTATCATATACAATTTTATCTACAACAAGGTGAAGCTGATTTTGCCTTATATCAACGTTACCTTGAGCGCTAATTAAGTCTTGATTTTTATTATAAATTAATTCATCTGCTTCAATAATAATCTCATTATTATTTGTATAGGATTCTATGCTATAAGCAGTATAATTTACAAAGTAGAAAATAATTAATAATTTAGGGAAGATTTTTAAAAGGTTAGTCATTAAATTCTTTAAGTAACAAAAAATAACTTATATAAAAGTTAAAATAGTATATTTAACCAAAAACAATGCCTTTGTAAATCAATAGTATACATAATGATAATGAATGAGATAAGTGAATTAAAGAGAAATTTAAAAGAGTTTAATATTACTCCAACTAAAAAATTTGGTCAGAATTTTTTAATTAATCAAAATATTATTCATCAGATTGTTCGGTCAATTGGT
This sequence comes from Rickettsiales endosymbiont of Trichoplax sp. H2, assembly GCF_009690945.1. NCBI lineage: Bacteria > Pseudomonadati > Pseudomonadota > Alphaproteobacteria > Rickettsiales > Rickettsiales endosymbiont of Trichoplax sp. H2. The sequence continues at coordinate 176,635 of NZ_NPHZ01000002.1, read as the reverse complement.
AATACATGTGATAAAGAGATACTTGAAATTGGTCCTGGTATAGGTGTGCTTACTAATCAATTGTTAAAAACTAATATTAAATCGTTAACTGTAGTTGAGATTGATAAAAAGATGCAGCTAATTCTTGATAAAATAAAAGCTCCCAGTAATGTGAATTTTAATATTATTTATGATGATGCATTGCAAATTAATGAAAGAAATTTTGTTGGCAATTTCTATTCAATTGTAGCTAATTTACCATATAATATCAGTACAGTGCTTTTAGTTAAATGGTTTAAAAATTTGCATTTTGTTGATAGCATTATAGTTATGGTGCAGAAAGAAGTGGCAAATAGGTTGATTGCAAAAGTAGGAACACATGATTATGGTAGATTAAGTGTTTTAGCGCAGTTTACTTGTGATTGTGAGTTACTTTTTGATGTTGGGCCAGAAAATTTTTTTCCAATACCAAAAGTTACTTCTTCTGTTATTAAATTAACCCCAAAGAAGTTGCTTCCTACTTTAGAAGAAATTAATAAAATAGAAAAAGCTTGTAAAGTAACTTTTAACTATCGAAGAAAACAAATTAGGAAAACTTTAAAGCAAGTAATTGCAAATCCTGAATATGAGCTAAAAAAACTTAAAATAGATTCTAGTAAAAGACCTGAGCAATTATCTATTGATGAATTTTTAAAAATATCTAATATACTTAAGTAACGTAATTAAAAATTTTAGTAATATGCAGTATTATTTAAATAATCAAGTTGAGCTTTGGTATATATTAGGTGCAGTATTAATGATTATAGAGATGTATTTAGGTGGTACTATTGCATTTTTCTTTGCGGGATTAGCTGCATTTTGCTTGGCACTATGTATGAATTTTAATTTATTAACATTAAATACTTTAATTGATCAAGTTGGTTTCTTTTTTGGTTTTTTTTGTCTGTGGTCAATTATATTATGGAAGCCGACAAAGTATTTGTTAAACTTGGGAAGTAATGATAGATATGAAAACATTAAAGGCAGTGTTGCTGTTGTTTACAGCAATACTATTAGTGATAAAAATTTAGGTGAAATAAAGTGGTCTGGTGCTGTATGTAAAGCTAAGCTTGCTAATTCTAATAAGAAAAATATATTAAAGAAGGGAGACAATGTTAAAATTTGTTCTGTAAAGAATAATGTATTTATTGTAGAAAAATATTCCTAAATGTATTAAGTTTGTTTAAGTGATTTAAATAGACTATTTTTATGGATTTATTTGATTTAAATTCTGGCATAGGGATCTTTCTTATAGCCTTAGGTGTTTTTTGTTGGTTGGCAATAAAAATAGTGCCACAGCAACAGGCATGGATTGTTGAGAGATTGGGTAAATATAATAAGACATTACAGCCTGGATTAAGTTTTATTTTGCCTTTTATTGATAAGGTAGCATATAAGCATACTCTTAAGGAAAAGGCCATTGATGTAACACAACAATCGGCAATTACAAAAGACAATGTAACACTTGCGCTTGATGGTATTATTTATGTTAGAATTATAAATCCTATGGATGCATCTTATGGTGTTGAAAATCCATATTATGCTGTTACTCAATTAGCACAAACCTCAATGCGATCTGCTATAGGTAAGCTGGTTATGGACAAAACTTTTGAAGAAAGAGAGCAGCTAAATAATCAGATTGTTGCTGCAATTAATGAAGCAGCTAGCACGTGGGGAATTCAATGTATGAGGTATGAGATTAGAGATATAAATCCACCATCTTCAATTTTAAAAGCGATGGAAGCTCAAGTTTCTTCTGAAAGACAGAAAAGGGCTGAAATACTTGAATCAGAAGGCAAAATGCAATCAATGATAAATATTGCAGAAGGTAAAAAGAAGGGAGTGGTTCTTAATTCTGAAGCAGAAATGATGGATAAGATAAATAAAGCAAAAGGTGAGGCAGAAGCTATTCAATCTGTGGCTAAGGCAACGGCAATAAGCATTGAGAAAATTGCAGAAGCAATATTGAAAAATGGGGGCTCTGATGCAGTTTCAATGAGTATTGCTCAAAAATATATCGAAGCTTTTCAAAAAATTGCAAAAGATAGTAATACTGTTATTATACCAAGTGAAATAGGTAATATTGGTTCTATGACAGCTCAAGCTATATCAATATTTGACCAAATCAAATCAAATAATAAAGTTTCAAAATAAAAGGTGTTTATATGATTAACTTAGAAAAAATAAGAAATTTTTTTAAATCATTAAAGCTTTGGAAAATAAGTGATTTTAAAAAGTTCATCTCTGAGTTAAAAAGTAAAATTAATGAATTTAAAATTAAGTCAAAAAATTTAAAAAAAACAAACTATGAATTAGGGATATATCATTTTAATTTAGGTAACATTAATGATGCTATATTTAGATTTAAGATATTAAAAAAATTTGGTTATCAAAGTGAGGATTTAGAATATTTATTAGGTAGATGTTATTTTGAAAAAAACAAATTTGAAAAAGCTAGGGAGTGCTTTGAAAAGTGTTATAATAAAAAATCTAAATTTTTTGAAGAAATAGACTATTGTTTAAAAATAATTAATGATGAGGTTGATAAGATTAAGTATGTGCCGTTAAGAATAATTGAACATAAAAAAACTCAGCAATTTAAATATTATCTATCTGAATTTAATAAGTATATTAATACAGATGAAAATGTCATTTTAGAAGAATTAAAAAAAATTTTAGGAGATATTACAAAAGTATTTAATTTTAATTTATTAGATTTAGGTTGTAGTAATGGATTATTAGCATATTTATTAAGAAAAAATCAAATGTTAAATTTTGTATTAGGTATTGATTCTTATAGTGAAGCTATTAAACATTGTAAAAATTTATCTATTGGTAAGCAAAAAGTTTACAATACACTAATTAATCAAGATCCAGGAAATTTTGTGGTGTCGAAATCTAAAATTGATGCTAAATTTGATATAATCATAGGTTTAAATTTAATTTCTTATACGACTGAAATTGAAGCAATACTATCTTCTGTACATTCATATATAGAGAATAGAGGGATTTTTTTATTAAGTTTTTATTTCGATGCTAATCAAAGAAAGAATTATTATTTCAATAATCGTGATGAAGAGTTTATTTTTAATAAAACATATGTACAAAAGGTAGTGAGAAAGTGTGGTTGGCATATAGAAAAAGAAGATAGAGTTGATATTAATAAACAAAATTATTCTCAAATGACATTAATATTAAAACCTAATCATGAGCTTATTAAAGAATAAGTGGGTTATTAGATTTTTTATAAGTATCAGTATACTTTGCATTTTTACCTTAGTTGAAGCTAAGAAAGAAGATGAATTAGTTAATGATAATGATCTGGATATAGAAGATGATTATTATAAACAGTACTATAATTTTAAGATATACGATCCTTATGAAAAATTTAATCGCAAAATATATAAATTTAACAAGGTTGTTGATAAATATATAATTAAACCTCCTGCTGAGATATATGGTGTTATATTGCCTAAACCTGCTAAAAGAGGAGTTAACTCGTTTATTAATAATTTAAAGGAGCCGCTGAATTTATTATACGGAATAATAGAGTTCAAGCCGGATAAAGCCTTTAATTCATTTTTTAGATTTTTTATTAATAGTACTTTTGGTATATTGGGGATATTTGATGTTGCCGAACTGGCAGGGTTAAAGAAAGAAAATGCTTCTTTTGGAGGTGTATTGAAACATTATGGAGCTAAAAAAGGTCCTTATATGATTTTACCAATTCTTGGACCATCTAATATTAGAGATGGATTTGGTAGTATAGTAGATATTGGAGTAAATCCACTAAACTTTGTAAAATTTAGAAATGATAAAAAGTTTCTAAAAATATATTATGGTACAAGTTTTATAGTAGAGAGAGAGAAATTTATAGGCCTTGATAAAACATTATATGAGGTTTCAATTGATGAATATGCTGCGTTAAGAAGTTTTTATTATCAAAAAAATAAATAGGTAAATAAATGGGTAATATTATTAAAAAATTAAAGCTAGTTATTTTGTTATTTGTTGTAAATATTACAGTCTTGTTATCTGTATTTGCTAATCAAAACCAAAAAGTTCAAAATTTTGTTAATAATACGGCGCAACAAGTGATTTTGGTTATTGATTCAAGTGATGCAGAGATGCAAAAAAAACAGAAGCTTCGTGATATTTTTTGTAATACTGTAGATATAAGTTGGATGGGTAAGTTTGCTTTAGGTAAATATTATAGAAATATTGAAAAAGAACAGTTGAAAGAGTATTTAATAGTTTACAAAGCTTTTTTAATTAATGCTTATGTCTCAAAATTCTCTGAATATAACGGAGTAAATTTTGATATTGATTCTATAAAGCTTATATCAAATTCTCAATATATTGTTAATACTAAGGTTCTTAACAAAAAATATAATTCAAAATATATTAATGTAGCTTATAGAATAAAAGTTGTTAAGGAACGATTTATAATTAGAGATATAATTGCTGAGGATGTAAGTTTAATTTTAGGGCAGAGATCTGATTTTAGTTCTATTATATCTAAAGAGGGTGTAATAGGGTTAATTAAAAAATTAAAGAATAAAGTAACGTAATAAAATTTTAGTTAATAGCTTTGAATTATTAAATAAATATATACATAATTATAGGTGTTATTAAATATTTTATAATGATTAGATGCTGATTTTTTTATAACGCTAGGGGTCTTTTTAAATTTATTGGAAACTGTTATTATAAAATAATTTTTGTTGTAGACTTTTTAATGATATCAATATATAGTGCTTTTCACAAATATATTGTAACCACACTACTATATATAGTAAGGTTGTTATATGGTATAAATTAATTTCTTGTGATTATGTTAAATAGCGTATTAGAAAAAAATAGTCAAAATTCAACATTTAAGTATGAAGTGAACGTTGATTATTCTAGAGATCAAAATTTAAGTGAATCTGGAAAAGCAATGTTGTTAGATAGGTATTTATTGGAGAATGAATCTTATCAAGATTTATTTGTCAGAGTTGCAACTCATTATGCCGATAATAAAAATCATGCACAAAGACTTTATGATTATATGAGCAAATTCTGGTTCATGCCTGCTACTCCAGTTTTAAGTAATGGAGGTGCTAAGAGAGGATTGCCTATCTCTTGTTTTCTTAATGAAGTTGGTGATGGTTTAAAGGAAATAGTTGAGATTTGGAATGAAAATGTTTGGTTAGCTTCAAGAGGAGGTGGAATTGGTACATTTTGGGGTAATGTACGTTCTATTGGTGAAAAAGTTGCAAATAGTGGTAGAACATCAGGTATAGTACCTTTTTTAAGTGTACAGGATAGGCTTACTTTAGCTATATCACAAGGTAGCTTAAGAAGAGGAAGTGCTGCTGTATATTTGCCTGTTTCTCATCCTGAAATTGAAGAATTTATAGAATTAAGAAGGCCTACAGGGGGTGATCCAAATCGTAGAACGTTAAATTTACATCATGGTGTAGTTATAACAGATAAATTTATGTATGCTGTAGAAAATGATTTGCCATGGGAATTGGTAAGTCCTAAGGATAACTCAATAATATCTATTGTAAAAGCTAGAGATATATGGATAAGGATTCTACTTGCACGTATTGAGACAGGTGAACCTTATTTATTATTTATTGATAATGTTAATAAGAATGCTCCTGATGCTTATAAAAAGCATAATATGGAGGTTAAAACTTCTAATCTATGTAGTGAAATTACTCTTGCGACAGGCAAAGATTATAAAGGCAAAGATAGAACTGCAGTATGTTGCTTATCTTCGCTAAATTTAGAAAAATATGATGATTGGCATGATAATAAGATGTTTATTACAGATGTTATGAGATTTTTAGATAATGTATTGCAAGATTTTATTGATAATGCTCCAGATAGTATGAGTAAAGCTAGATATTCAGCATATAGAGAAAGAAGTGTAGGACTAGGAGTAATGGGCTTTCATTCTTTTTTGCAATCAAAGATGGTACCTATGGAATCAGCCCTGGCAAAATCATGGAATTTTAGAATTTTTAAACATATTGATAATGAAGTTAATAAAGCATCAAAATTAATTGCAGAAGAAAAAGGAGCATGCCCTGATGCTGAAGAACTTGGCCTTAAAGAAAGATTTACTAATAAAACTGCGATTGCACCAACAGCGTCAATTTCAGTTATAGCAGGTTCTACATCTCCAGGGATTGAGCCATTTAATTCAAATGCATATACACAGAAAAGTTTGACGGGTTCATTCAATATAAGAAATAAGTATTTGAAAAAATTATTACAAATGAAAGATAAAGATACAGAGGAAATTTGGTCATCTATAATGAACCATGAGGGTTCTGTGAGTCATTTAGATTTTTTAAGCAAAGATGAAAAAGATGTATTTAAAACTGCTTTTGAAATAAATCAACAGTGGCTAATTGAGCATGCTGCAGATAGAACTCCTTATATAAGTCAGGCTCAATCTCTAAATATTTTTATTCCAGCTGATATTGATAAATCTGAATTAAATAAATTACATTATTTAGCTTGGAAGAAAGGTGTAAAGAGCTTATATTATTGTAGATCAAAATCATTACAAAGAGCAGATAAAGTTTCAATTTCAGAGAATGTAGATAAGCATCAGCTTAAAATGAAGTTATCTCCCGTTATTACAAAAGGTGAAGATAAATATGATGAATGCTTAGCTTGTCAATAATAAAGTTGATTTCAAATTAATGTGATGAAATTTAAAACTTTATAGGTGCATCAAGTTAGATTTGCTAGAGATGACCTATCTTTAGTTGAATCCTTTAAATTGCTATACTTTAACGGTAGTATATTGACTAAATGAATTTCATTAATTATAGATATACTTTCAATTTTATTATCATCAATCATTTTTATCACAATATTAAAGTTTCTTCTATTTTTCAACATATGCAATAGAACCCATTATATAACTAATTTTTACTTTACGTGATATTAAACTTACTATAAGCTTAACAGCTAAGTAAATATGTAATTTAATATGGGCATTGTTCTAAGTGTATCTAAAGAAAAGATAAATGAAATTTGGGATATGATGAATAGTGATGAAAGAGATATAAATGAAAAAGTGCCTATAAATAAGCAGTTAGCTGAGGAGAATTTACCCAAAGTAAAATCAGAAATTGTAAATAAAAACCCTATATCTGATAAAAGTGCTGATATATTAAACTGTTCTCAGAACAACTTGGCAGGATTTGATGATGGGGAATTATAGAGAGAAAAGTTTTGAGTTTGAAATGGAAGGAACACTGTAATTTTTTTGTATAAATGCGTAGTTATATTTTAGTTAGACCTGGTATTTGCAGAGTTAACAATTACATGATTTATTTGAAGGATTAGTTAGCATGAGCCATAAAAGCACTGCTAGAATGCAAGTATTTGTTTTAATTATAACTCACGTGGTAATTATTGTAAATGTTATAAAAAAGATGGCTTAATTTAAACATAGTTCTGGAACAAAATCTTCTGCTAGATATTCATTGCTCTTCAATTCTTCAGATGGGTTAAGCATAAAATCTTTAATAGCATAATCAGTATTATTAAAATTAAACATGCTTAGTTCTTCTTTCAATATATATAAAGCTAGTTCTGGGTGAGGACCAGCTACAACATTTGATATAGTAGTTAATATGGATATATTAAATTCTTCTTTTAAGGAAAATAATTCGGATATAGGCACTACATCTTTTGAATGGATAAAGTCCTTTATAGATTGCTCAAATTTTATAGGTTCACGCAATTTAACAGAAAAATACATATAACTACATAATAAATCTACTTTTTCTGGAACATTATAGAATTTTGGAGCTATAAAATTAGAAATAATTTGATCTAAAATTTCATCATAGAAATATATTGTATACCCATTTGAGTCAATGAATTTACATTGATATTGAGGGTTAAAGTTTAAATTTTTACAAGTATTTGATAAACTATAAGCATCAGGTAAATTAGAAGACAATAAAAATTCAGATTTGTTTGAAAGTAAAATTTTTAATTTAAATGTTAAATATAAAAATTTAATTGCTACTGGATTAAATAACCAAAATTCATCATTATCAATCGTATTAAAATTAATTTTATTTTGAATTAATTTTATATATTCTTGTTCAGCTTTTTCATTGTCATTAAGTGTGAAGTCATACATTATAACTAATTCAGTATTGGTATATTCTGGCTGATACGAACGTATTTTCTCTATAATTTGTAATGCCTCTTCTAAAGGTCTTTTTACAAGAGATGGATGATGGTGTATCATTCGCCATTTATTATCTAAGGCTTGAATTAATATATCTAAATAGTTATAGGTGGAGCTACAATTTATTACTAAGTCATATAATTTCAATCCAGTATCTACATTTTTGGCCCTATGTATTAATAAATTTGCTGCAATAATAGAGGCGTAAATATTATTTTCTTCCTTAATTATTCTTCTTGAGTTTTCAATCGCTAAATAATCATTACCTTCGAACGATGTTTCATAAATTACATCATTTCTTGAAATATTAAAATGAGACATAATTTGTTATTGTTTGACTACACAAGCGGCAACTATAACTATAATTTTAATTTAGTCAACAAAGATCTCTAAAATTTGCTTCTCCGTTACTAAAGTGCAAATTATTAGTGAAAAATCCACCATCTATACATTCTTTCTCATTATGATATATCATTAAAATTGTAGATTCAGGGCAAAAACTCTTAATCTTATCTGTAACTATTGATTTGGAATCAGGGTCCAAAGGTCCTAAGATTTCATCTAATAATAGTATATCAGGGCATTTATCTTTTAAGAATATTTGTCTAATCAGCTCAACCTTGACTTTTTCACCCCCTGAAAGTTTTTCATACCAATTATCTTGCTTAGTGTCTAATATGTTTTCCAGATTGTTTTTTTTATCTTCATCCTCATATAATAATTTAAGCTTTTTAGCATATGTTAAAATTTTATGTTTAAGTTCACTGATTTTTGTTTCTGTTAGTTGAGAAAATTCAAATGTAGTAACTTTAGTAAGCCACTGAAAAGGGGTAATAAATAGTGGGCAATAAGGTTTTTGATTAACTAGGGCTAAGTTTTGAGAAGAAGTTTGTATTTCACCATTAACTTCACTGAAACCAGAAAGATGATGATTACTACCATCTGAAGTAAGTAATTCAAAAAAAGATGATTTGCCACTACCATTTCCACCTGTTACAGCATGCACATATCCTTTTTCAAACTTTAAATCTTTCATTGTAATAGCCATTTTATTATTTTCATCACCTCTAGTAAAAGAAAGGGACTTAACATGTAAGGGCATTCCTTCACTGTCTACAGTTTTGCTAATATTTAGAGGAATAATTGAACTTTGCTCAATTTTAGAAGTTAAATTAAAAAGAATTTGAGTATCACTTGATAATTTATCTAATTTAGATTTTTCAGAATATCTAAATGATCCAACTTCAAGCAATTGATTCATTCCATCCGTATAAAGAAGTGTTTTTTCAGGTTTAATCACACCTTTTGCAACTAAATATACCACCGCAATCTGAGCACATGATCTACTTAGTGAGTATACATAATTTTTATTAAAATATTGTAAGTTACTATTAATATCCTCAAATATATGCAACTGTGTTTGGATATCTCTTTGTTCTTCAAAGATATTAACCCATGTTTCATTCCTCATTTCGCTTATAGAAGAATCTTGTTTAATTTTTATTCCATTTGCAACATCATGTTGAGTAACTTTGTCTTTTTTTGCTTTAACTAAATCTAATTCTTTTGTAAGTCTTATAATATTATTACTTAGATAATCATTCACTGCTGCACTAGAATAATCCAAAATATATAATGCACCGAGAGCAGGAAAAAATATTTTAGGGTAATTTGCAACTGCAGTAAATCCTATGAATAAGTCTGGCAAGCTATTTGATATATCAAATAAAAAAGAATTAATAGTCTTAAAAGTTTCAACTATTTTTTCATCAAATTGAACAATGTTAAGTTCCGAATCACGAAGAGTTAATAAACCATGATTTGCAGTATAATTTAAAAATTTTAAGGAATAATCTTTTGCTACCTCATCAACTTCTTTGGATTTTAAAACTAGCAATGAAATAAATAAAATAGCCGTGGGAATTAATGAAAATGCTATATACTTTCCAGATAACTTAACAAACTCTTGGTAAGTAATGCCATTAACTTTTAAAATATTATGAGCTAGTCTTGCACCATCTACTGAATTCAAGTTATGTAATAAGCCTATAGCAAATCCTGATTGTATAGTATTATGTGCTAATTTACTAATATCTTTATGAATATCTGTTTCATTACTGAATTTTTTAAACATTTGGTATTCAGCAGCAGTTTCATTGATAGGAAAAACACTGTTTAAAACATAATAACTTTTATTTTCTAAATTTGCTACTTGATAAGCTATTGTAGCAGCTATAGGAACTGATATAGAAAATTTAGTTAAATGATTAGTAACACCAACTTGACATAACAACCTATATGTTATCAATCCTGAACCAGAGGTTACACCAACATCTAATGCATGATCTGCCAATTGAAAGTAATTAACTTCATTTTTGTGTAGGTATTCAAAACCTGTATATGATAATGCAAAAGTTGCAGTGCTTGCTATAAGTACGTGAGAATTAGCATAATGAGCAGGAGAGTAATAATAACTGAGTAAAGCAATATCTGAGGAATAAACTAAATTATCATTATCAATAACATCTTGATCTTTTAAAAAATAATTAAACCATTGCAGAGATGTAATAGATATCGCTCTTGCGAATTTTGCTAAATGATGTTCCCCCTCTCTTTTTACTGATAAAGTTGATAAAAAGGTTATTGCTGAAGATCTTAGAAGTTTATTATTAAAACAATAGTTAATTGTTGAAGCAACTGGTGTGTAAATATTATTAAAAACTTCCATAATATTTTGTAGCATATTATCCCCCATATATATATTAAAAATAAACTATGACATGTCTTGATCTTTTATCAAGTTTCAAATTATTCTTGATTATATAAATCTTCAGCCTCTTTTAAACTTTCATTGTCTTCATTTTGTAAAAGATCGAATATAGAATTATTGTTATTTGTTTCATCATCAGGATCTATATCATCGAACTTTTTAATATTTAGATGGCTAGAATCAACTGCTGACTCTGTATATGCATTTTTGAAATTTTCTAAAATATATTTTTTATCTTGGGTAAAGTCTTTTTCATCAACTACATCTCCAGTTTCTTGGTCAATAAAATTTTGTGCAATTGACTCAGGAATTTCAAAGTTTCTATTAGGAATAAATTTTAATTTTTGAAAAAAGTCAACAAAAATTGGTAATGGAATATTTGATCCAGCTGCATATTTACCCATATCTTTAGGTATGTCATAGCCAACAAAGACACCAACTGTTATATCTGGTGTCATACCTATAAACCATGTATCTAAACTGTTATTAGTAGTGCCAGTTTTGCCTGCAACAGTCCTATTGAGTGCATTTGCTCTTCTTGCAGATCCTCGCTTAACTACTCCTTCTAACAATGATAAAATTTGATAATTAGTGGCGTCATCAGTTACTTTTTTACCTAAAAATCCAAGAGTAGGTGATGATTTTTCATCTTTAAAATACAAATCTTGGTTAATTTTATAATATAAATCCTTAGGTGAGTATAATAACTTACCATGCCTATCATACACACTATCAATAAGTTTTGGTTGCTTCATATTACCATTATTAGCTATGCTTGCGTAAGCATTAGTGATTTTTAGAAGAGTAGTTTCATATGAACCAAGAGCCATTGAATAATTTGGTTTTATATTGGAATTATAAATTAAGTATCTTTTTGCTACTTCTGCTAATCGATCTAAACCAATTCCAAGTAATAATCTTAATGTAGATAGGTTGCGTGATTTTTCAAATGATGTTCTAAGTGTAATTAATCCGTAATATTTATTACCGTAATTTTTTGGTTTCCAAATTGGTAAGCCATGCCCTAAATCTATTTCAAGAGGTTCATCTAAAACTAATGTATTTGGTGATATACCTTGCTCGAATGCGGCTAAATAAACAAATGTTTTAAATGCAGATCCTGGTTGTCTTTTAGCTTGTATAACTCTATTAAATTTACTTTGTTTATAATCATACCCACCAACTAAAGCTAGTATTTTTCCTGAAATATTTTCAATTACTACAATTGCTCCGTTAATTTCAGGTATTTGTTCTAGTTTATATATATTATTATGTTTATTCAGTAATATAACATCTCCTAGTTTAAAATTTTGTTTAAGCTGCTTTGGTAAACTGTATCGGCTATTTAAAATCCAATCAAAAGAAGATTTTGTTAATGTTATTTCATTTTTATCTTGTAAAACAACGTTTATATTTTCATTATTTACTTTAACTACAACTCCTAAGATATAACTATCATGATAACTATTTTCATATATACTTTTTAAGTCATTAATATAATTGTTATTTAGATCAGTTGTAGCAAAAGCACCTCTATAGCCTTGCTTTTTATCAAATTTCTTTAATCCTGCTCTTAGAGCTTGTTGTGCAGCATTTTGTAAATTTAAATTTATATTTGTATTAACTATAAATGCATTTGAGTATAGCTCATTTTCTCCAAATAATTCTATTAGTTCTGATCTAACAGCGCTTGTATAAAAATTTTCAAATTGGTTGTTTCTTATTGGTGAATAACTTAATTTAATATCTGAATTGATTGCTGCAACTCTTTCATTGAAACTTATAAATCCCTCTTCTTCCATTCTCTGTATAGCCCAATTCCTTCTTTCTAGAGCTCTGTTATAATTTTTATACGGATTAAGGGTAGATGGTGCTTTTGGTAATGAAGCAAGTAGTGCTGCTTCTTGAATATTAATTTCAGTTAATTTTTTTCCAAAATAATTTTGAGCTGCCACATAAATTCCATAAGAGTGGTGTCCTAGGTATATTTGATTTAAATATATTTCTAATATTTTTTCTTTTGAAAAAGCCTTACTAACTCTATATGCTAAGACTGCTTCTTTTAATTTTCTTGTTAAACTTCTTTCGCTAGTTAAGAAAAATCCTTTTACAACTTGTTGAGTTATAGTTGATCCTCCTACTAATCTTTTATTTGTACCTATATTCAAAATATTTTGAAGTGAGGCGCGTATTATGCTTGTGATATCAATACCCTGATGTTCAAAAAAATTTTTATCTTCTACAGCAATAAAAGCATCCAATATTACTTTAGGAATATCTTTATATTTTACGTAAATTCTTTTTTCTAAAGAATATTCGTCTAAAATTTTACCATTTGGGGAGTATAATCTAGTAATTCCTGATGGTAAATAATTAGAAAGTTCTTCATAATTTGGTATGTCATAAAAAAAACTAGACAAAAATATTAAACATAAAAACACTAAGCCTATTGTAAATGCTGATATGATAGATAATAAAATAAAAAATTTTTTAGCTAGTTTTTTCATCTAGAATAATTAGTAATTAGATTTTGTTTTTAACATTTATAATTTTTTTATAAAGAAAAATTTTATACAAATCATAAAAAACAAGGATTGACTTTTTATTTTTATACTTTTAGCGCATCCTAATGAGTAGTGGGAAGGTTTGCTTGATGATAAGGATGCGCTAAATGTATAGTCACCCAATCAACTACTTTATAGTTTAACTGATATCATAACAAAATATAATATGCAACCATTAGTTTTTTTATTTCTACTTTAAGACGAGCCAGCATGATTTAATAAAAATATTTATATTTACTTCATTTTACCAAATCAGTATAATTTAGCAAAATTTAATTAAAGTTTATCTTATATGTTTTCTTCACTGGGAGAGAGTTTTACTAAAGTTCTTAACAATATTAAACGCAAAGGTTCTATATCAGCAAATGATTTAGAATCAGCTTTGCGTGAAATTAGAATATCTATGTTAGAGGCTGATGTTGCACTTAGCGTTACTAAGGAATTTATACAGAATGTGAAAGAAAAAGCTTTGGGAGAAGAAGTTGTAAATAGCATAACTCCTGGGCAGTTGATAGTTAAAATAGTTCATGACGAGCTAAAGAATATTCTTGGTGATAATGAACAAGAATTGAATTTAAATGCAACTCCTCCTGTAGTTATTATGCTTGTTGGTCTTCAAGGTGTAGGTAAAACTACTACGGCAGCTAAACTTGCTGTATTTTTAAGAAAAAAATATAAGAAAAAAACACTTTTAGCTTCATTAGACACTTATAGACCTGCTGCTCAAGAGCAATTAGAAACTTTAGGTAAACAAGTTTCAATTGAAACATTACCAATAATAACTGGACAAATGCCAATTGATATAGCAAAGAGGTCAATAGAGGTTGGTAAATCAAATTTATTTGAAGTAATTATCTTAGATACTGCGGGAAGATTGCATTCAGATGAAAAATTGATTGAAGAAATTAAATCTATAAAAAAACTTATTAAGCCAGTTGAAGTTTTATTGGTAGCTGATTCTATGTCAGGTCAAGATGCAGTTAATAGTGCCAAACATTTTCATGATGCAATAAATTTATCAGGGATAATTCTTACTAGAATTGATGGAGATTCAAGAGGTGGTGCTGCTTTAAGCATTAAGTATGTTACTGGTTGTCCGATAAAGTTTATAGGCCATGGTGAAAAAATATCAGATTTAGAAAGATTTTATCCTGATAGAATAGCTTCTAGAATATTGGATATGGGTGATGTTGTTACCTTAGTTGAAAAAGCTATTGATACTGTTAGTGAAGAGGAGGCTGAAAATTTAGCTAAAAAAATGCAGAAAGGCAATTTTGATATGGAAGATTTAAGAAAACAGCTGAAAAATTTAAAGAAGATGGGAGGATTTTCTTCAGTATTGGGTATGTTACCTGGTTTAAAGGGAATAAAACAAGCACTCAATTCTGAAAAATTTGATAAAAGTGCTATCACTAAACAAGAAGCGATTATTGATTCAATGACTAAAAAAGAAAAAAGTTTTCCAAAGATTATGAATGCTTCAAGAAAAAATCGAGTAGCTAAGGGTGCAGGTGTTACGGTTCAGGATATTAATAAGTTATTGAAACAATTTCTAGAGATGCAAAAAATGATGAAAAAGGTAGGTAATTTTGATGAAAAGAATTTAAGAAGGTTTGGAAATATGTTAGATAATAAGTATAAAAATAAATTTTTATGAAAAATATTAAAAATAATCTTAAATTAAAAGAATTGGCTGAAGCGTTAAGAAAAAACCTAAAAAGAAGAAAAATGAATAATAAGAAAACTATTAGTGAAAAAAATTTGGTTCCTAAATTTAAAAAATTTATTTTAATAATAATTTTATCAACTGGATTAATATCATGCGGTAAAAAAGTTGAAAGAGTTGGTTACTTTTTAAGTGATAATAAGCTTAATACAATAAAAGTAAATGAAACTTCAGAAGATAATCTTTTAACAGTTCTTGGAGAGCCAACTACAAAATCTAGCTTTGGGCCAAAAATTTATTACTATATGGAGCGACAATATGAGCAAATTGGGTTTTTTACTCCTAGGTTAACACAACAAAAAATAGTAGCGATAGAGTTTAATCAAGGAAATTATGTTAAAAAAATAACAACATATAATAAAGATGATGCAAATTTATTAAAATACGATTCAAATCAGGTTATGATACAAGGTAATAAAATAGGTGTTTTAGAGCAATTTGTTGGTAATATTGGTAAATTTAATTCTAAAGCAGAGATGGCAAAGAAGTAAATTTTCACTAGTAATGATTATAATTTTAAGTAAGAGTAAATATTTGGAAGATGCTCTAAAGAATTTGAAAATATATAGAGATATAAAAATTAATACAGTAAATGATTTTGAGAATTTAGATTGCTATAATGCAGTTTATATAATTGATGAAAGAAATCATTTAAAAGAAAAATATAAGATATGCATTACATTATCTAAAAAGCTAAATACAGATCTAAAAAAGCCATTCCATATTTCTAGCTTAAATGCTCTTTTAGTTAAAAAGCTAAGAGAACTTGATAATTTTTTATTTCATAATAAATTTGCATTTTTTTATAATAAAAGATTATTAATTAATTTTAATGATAAAAAAATTAATTTAACAGAAAAAGAAGCTAATTTATTAAGATTTATATTTAAAAGACCTGGCCATACTATTAATAAAAGTAATTTGTTACAAGAGTTATGGCAGTATAGCAGTGATTTAGAGACTTTAACTATTGAAACTCATATTTATCTTTTAAAGTCAAAATTTAAAAAGTTAGGATTTGAAAATGTCCTATCAATCAAAAATGATATTATAAAATTTACAATATAATGTCTGCATTTTAAAATTTGGTATGCAATTTGCTAACATATATATTGAATTTAAAAAAGGTTTTAATGAGTGAACTATCATCACAAATTAGTCAAGTAGATTTCAAAGTAAATAACGACCTTGTAGATTCTTGTAATACTAAGAAACAAGATGAGAGCAGTAATTTTGATGAAATTTTAAAAAGTATTTCTCAAGAAACAGATGATAAAGTTGATATAGTTGAATCAAAAAAATCATCAGATAATACTAAAGTTTGCCAAGATAAAGTTAGTGAATTGACAACAAATCAAGTTGATGAATGTATTGAATTAAGGCCTAAAGATATATCTTTAGATGTGAGATGTGAATTAGATGAAGGGCTTTTTTGTATAGCTGGTCAAAGTATTGATTCTACTAATGAAGAAACAAAAATTGTGAATGAATCTTGTAAATTAAAATTTTCTTTTGTTCCAGTTGAAATGCACTATGAGGTTAATGAACAAGATAAAACATGTAGTAAACATATAGGTATAGCTGATTTTGATTGTGAAGAATTTATAGAAGATATAGATCTCTTAAAAACTGATCAAAAAAATGCACCAAGTTTAACAAAAGTTAGTTTAACTTTTACGGAATCAGGTCTGTATAGTCAAAGTAAACAAATGACAGCAAGTCAGTTACCTTTTGTTTCTACAAAAGTTGATACTAAGGGCATTGTAAATAGTGATTTTGCAAATATTACGTTAAAATTTAATGAAAGTATTACAGATGCTGATTATCAATATGGTTATGAAAATTACTATAATAATACAAAATCAGTTACTGAGAGTAGGATGAATTTTTCATTAGATAGTATAGAAACAAAATTAGTGAATCAAGTGACGTTTTCTATTTCTAAGGCGGTATCTAGCAAAGAAAATAATACAATTGTGCAACTAGAGCCTGCAGAGCTTGGTAAGATAGAAATAATAGTCACAAATCAAGGTAAGGAGAGAAATATTGTTATTAATTCTGATAAAATATCAACATTTGAACTTTTAAGAAAGCATAATGATGAATTTTTAAATAATGTTAAATTTGGTGACACAGAGAATGATGTAACTACTAATCTTACTTTTAACTATAAGGACTTAAGTGGCGATAGTCAGAATCAAAGGGGGCATAAAGCCTTAGGCAAAGAAAGTAGTATGTTAAATAGTAAAAATGATACTAATGCTACTGGATGGGGAGAATCAAGAATGTCAGTTATATTTCTTCCGTATAGTGTTGACAAAAATGTAGATATGTGGGTATAGTTTTATTAAGTAATTTCATTAATTTAAACCAATATATATGGCGGGAACAACAAGTATATCAGGGGATTTATCCAAAACTAATTTACCTAATAAAGTTCAAAAAGAAAGAGAAGATTTAGAAAAAGAGAAGAAGAATTTCTTAACATTTTTTATTGAATCACTTAAAGGTCAGGATCCAACTTCTCCAATGGATCATTCTCAGTTAACAAATACTATATTGTCATTTCAAAATACTTCAAATTTAATGGATATTAAAGGTATTTTACATGCTAATTTAGATAAATCGGATGATACAGAGCTTTCAGAAGCGTCTAGTCATTTAGGTCAAGATGTAATAATTAAGGGTAATGATTTGGAACTTGCATCATTTAGTGAAAATGGTCAAGAAGGTGTAAGAGCTAAAATTATGTATAAATTAGAAGAAAAAGCAGATAGTGTTATGGTATTGATTAAAGATGAACATGGTAATATTATTTCTGAATTACAAAGTTCAAAAATGGATAAGGGAAAGAATATATTTGAATGGAATGGAGAAATAATTAAAAATGGGTTAGGACAAGGTAAGATAGCTAAGCCAGGGAAATATACTTATGAAGTACAAGCTGTAGACTCTAACAATGAGCCAATAAAGGTAACAACATTTAGTAGTACAGTTAACACAATAGATCAAATTTCTTTTGATGATTCGAATAATGTTTTATTCGGAATTGGCAATAAGTCTGTAACGCAAGGGCAGATTTATGGGTATAAGTCTAAAAAACAAGATCAGTTTTCTGGTTATGGTATAAATAAGGAAATATTTAAAGCAAAATTATTTGAAACAACTTTATAGTTTACTAATTTACAATATATTAAAAATATTGTTGCTTTTATGCAATGCATAAGGATAATTCATTTCAAGCAAATTAAAATTTTTTCTAAATGAGTAAGAAAAAAATTATAAGTTCAGCTATTATTGGTAATATAGTTGAGTATTATGATTTTGGTATCTATGCAGTTTTTGCAGAAATAATAGGGAGATTATATTTTCCAAATTTTGATGGATATATTCAATTAATATTTTCATTTGCAATTTTTGCTATTGGTTTTTTAATGAGGCCTCTTGGTGGTGTGTTCTTTGGACATATTGGAGATATTTTTGGTAGAAAAATTGCACTAACTATTTCAATAGTGGGGATGGGTATATCAACTATATGTATTGGGATTATGCCAGTATATTCTCAGATAGGAATTCTAGCTCCAATTTTATTAATTTTAATTAGAATGTTTCAAGGTTTGTGTATTGGAGGAGAGGGAGCTGGCTCTGCAATATTTATTATTGAGCATTTTGAAGAAAAAAAGGTTGGGTTTATTGGTAGCATTATCATGGCTTCTAATATAGCCGGGACACTTTTAGCTTTAATAGCTGGAATTATTATAGATAGTTTATTTACGATAGATGATTTTACATGGAGATATGGATTTTTGCTTGGAGGAGTTATGGGGTTGATAGGCCTCTATTTGCGAAAAAAAACCAAAGAAACTCCAGTATTTGAAGAGATGAAAAATAAAGGAAAATTTATAAAATTACCGATTTTAGTTGTTTTGCGTGAAAAATGGCAAAATATTTTAATTATTGGAGCT
The DNA here is from genome assembly GCF_009690945.1 of Rickettsiales endosymbiont of Trichoplax sp. H2. Taxonomy (NCBI): domain Bacteria; kingdom Pseudomonadati; phylum Pseudomonadota; class Alphaproteobacteria; order Rickettsiales; species Rickettsiales endosymbiont of Trichoplax sp. H2. The sequence continues at coordinate 157,377 of NZ_NPHZ01000002.1, read as the reverse complement.
TTTGCAAGTGTTGCAACTTCTAACACTTACATGCTAAGAGGATTTTTTAATGTTTATTTTGCAGAAATAATAGGCTTTTCAAAAGAAGATGCTTTATATTTAGTTGCATTTGCTTTAATGGTAGTAATTTTTGCTTTACCATTGTTTGGTTGCTTAGCAGATAAAATTGGCTATAAAAAATATATATATACTGTTATAATAATTTTTATAGTTCTTATAATTCCAATTTTTAAATTTATTAATAGTCATTATAATAATATTGAAAATATATATATTAGCTTATTGTTTTTTGGAATACTAGTTGCATCATTGGTTGCTCCTTATTATCCATTTGCAATTAAATTTTTTAATCCTGAATTAAGATATTCTGGTATAGCATTGAGTTGGAATATTGGTAACGCATTATTTGGTGGAACTACGTCAATAATATCAACTTTTTTAGTAATGAGTGTTAGTAATTTAGCTCCTTCATATTATTTATTGTTTACTGCATGTTTATTTTTATTAACTAGTTTTTTAAATAGGAAGTTTTTAGCAGATCATTAAATTACTGTACCTTTAAATAAAAAATTGTTAGAACATAAATTATATGTTATTGCCTCTGTGGCGAAATGGTAGACGCGACAGACTCAAAATCTGTTATCCTTATGGATGTGCTGGTTCAAATCCTGCCAGAGGCACCACTAATAATAGAACTTTGTTTGTATGGTAATTTAATTTTACTACTAAAGTGTTGACTAAGCTGAAAATCTATTTATTATGCTATATATTCAATAACAAATAATAAATAACTTATTCAGGCTAGCACCTGACAGGTTTAATGTTCTTATTATAAAACTTTATCAATATTTATAAAAAATTAAAAATGCAAGACACAAACATAGATACTGTATCTAATGATACAGCTGATTTAAAAAAAACAAATGAAGAGAAGGTTAATGATAAGCAAAAAGCAATTGATCTAAATAATAAAGCTAAAAAATCAAGTATTAGGTTAAGAATTAATAATGAGAAAAATAATAATATAATAGATGACAATAAAAATACTACTAAAGAATCAAACAAAATTGCAGATGAACGAATTGCAAATGAAGTATTAAATTTAAAAGATTTTAAGAAAAAAAATCCTAAAGAGTTAATTTTACTTGCAGAGTCACTAACTCTTAAAAATCCTAGTAATTTTAATAGACATGATTTAGTTTTTGCAATATTAAAAAATTATGCAGAGAAAGGGCATAAAATTATAGGAGAAGGAGTTTTAGAAATATTATCTGATGGATATGGTTTTTTAAGGGCTGATGAGTCAAATTATGTGCCATGCTCAGATGATGTTTATATTTCTCCTAATCAAATTAGAAGGTTTGGTTTAAGGACAGGTGATACTATTTCAGGTTATATAAGAGCACCTAAAAAAGAAGAACGTTATTTTGCTATAATAAATGTTCTTACTATCAATTCTCAATCAACTGAAGGAAGCAAGCATAGAGTTCAGTTTGAAGATCTAACTCCATTATATCCTGAAGAAAAAATAAGTTTGGAATTTTTGGATGGTAGTAAAAGCACTTTAAGTGGGCGTGTTATTGATATGGTGTCGCCTTTAGGAAAAGGGCAGAGAGCTTTAGTTGTAGCGCCTCCAAGAACAGGTAAGACAGTTTTAATGCAAAATATAGCACATGCAATTGCAAAAAATTATCCAGATATTAATCTTATTGTTCTTTCTATTGGTGAGAGGCCAGAAGAAGTAACTGATATGTTAAGATCAGTGAAGGGTGAAGTTGTAAGTTCTACATTTGATGAGCCATCTCATAGGCATGTACAGTTAGCCGAAATTGTGATTGAAAAGGCTAGAAGATTAGTAGAATCAAAAAAAGATGTAGTTGTTTTATTGGATTCAATTACTCGTTTAGCAAGAGCATATAATGATATCGCACCTTCTTCAGGTAAAGTTTTAAGTGGGGGTGTTGACTCAAATGCATTACAAAGGCCAAAAAAGTTTTTTGGTGCTGCAAGAAATATTGAAGAAGGCGGTTCATTAACAATAATAGCAACTGCACTTGTAGAAACTGGTTCTAGGATGGATGAAGTAATTTTTGAAGAATTTAAAGGTACAGGGAATGCTGAAATTGTGTTAGATAGAAAAATTGCAGATAAAAGAGTTTTTCCTGCAATTGATATTGCAAAGTCTGGAACAAGAAAAGAAGAGTTATTAATTGATAAAGGTACTTTGGCAAAAGCATGGGTAATGAGAAAAATTCTTAACCCAATGGGTACAACAGAAGCTATTGAATTCTTAATAAATAAATTAAAATACTCAAAGAGTAATGAGGATTTCTTCAAACAAATGAATACTTATAGTCCAAGTAACAAAAAAGAATAAATTATTGTGATGTATAATTCTGCATCACATGCAAAAGTAAATTTGTTTCTTAATATAGTAGGTAGAGAACAAGATAATTATCATGGCTTGCAAAGTTTTTTCTGCTTATTAAATTTAACTGATCATATAACAATTAAACACGCGACTAATACAAGTTGTATAATTGATAGAGATGGAATAGTAGATAATGTTGTTTATAAAGCAGTTAATTATCTTAATAAATTAAATAATGTAAATAAAACTGTAAATATAAGGATAAAGAAAAATATACCAATATCTTCAGGACTTGGAGGTGGTTCTTCTAATGCTGCTACAGTATTAAAATTATTGGAAAAGCTATATAGTTTCCCTAAATTAGATGCTGAGAAATTGAAGGAAATAGCAAATAATATTGGTGCCGATGTTCCATTTTTTTATATTAATAAAAATGCATTTGTAGAAGGTATAGGCGAAAAAATAATGCCAATAAAGCTAGATAAGAATATTTTTATTTTGCTTATTAACCCAGTCATAAGAGTTATTACTAAAGATATTTTTTCTTGTGTAGGTAATAATTTTTCTTCAAGAATTATATGTAATAAAAAATCTGTTATTAATGAGATTTTTAATGGTAAAAATGATTTAGAAAAATATGTAAGGCGAAAATATACCATAGTGGATGATTTACTAAATTTTATAAAGATGCAGCAGAACTGCTTAGTAAGTAGAATGAGTGGATCTGGTTCTACATGTTATGGAATTTTCGAAAAAAAAGAAGATGCATTAAATGCTAGAAAAGAGGCTGAAAAAATATATGGTAATCAATTGATACATTGTGAAAAATTAGAAATTTAACTAATTTAAAATCAGTTTAATACTTAGGTTCATATCCATTTACAATATAAATCTAATAAAATTTTATAGTTTAGTACCAATTTTTAAATCTATTTACTTAAAGTTGTATTCGATGTACAATTAATTTATGTGATCAATTTAAACATTTATTTAGGGGGATTTATGATTAATATGATGATTGATAAAGGAGTTATTAATTCTCATTATATATACAATGTATTAAAGTATCCTATTATTGGATTAGGAATGGTAGGATTAAGTTGCTATGCTAGTGGAACTTTGAATAGCAACTCTTTGTTGGTTGATTTAGTTTCAAAATTCGATAGAAGTAGCGGATATGAAATTGCAACATTAAAGCACTATATATTAGCGAGAGAGTATTTAAAGCTATCATATGAATCTATAAGTTTAGATTATTTTGGTAAATTTTTGTCAAATGGAGGCTTAACTTTAGGCTATAGCATGGTATCTATTTATAGTGAATCTTTAGACTTTATTAGTGGATTAATGCCGGAAGATACGCCAGTGATTAATGATTATCTATAGCTTTGATATTAGGAATATAATATGTGCATAGAAAAATAGTGAAATATAGATTTGCCTAAAGAACAATTTTGCTTTTATGGGGATAAAAAAAGAGTTTATCCCCCACATTTACTCGTAATGATTTGTATGACAAACACCCGTAGTATTAATTAATAATTCATCTGCAAAATCAGCTAAAGGCTGAGCAATTTTTTGCAGAAGATCTTGATCTATTTCACTTTGATTATAGTAAAATAATCTTCTTATCTTTTTATAAAAAATCCTTTACATATTTTTAGGTTTATTACTAAGATTAAAAATAAATTTAATTTTAGGAAGGTTTATATGTCAGACTATTTTTTAGAAGAAGCGTAACAATTTTCTGAAAAAACAGATAATCAATTATCTATTGAAAATTTAGCAAATTACAATGCTATAGAAGAAAATATGTCTAGTGAAAATAGGAAAATAATTGAGGAAACAACAAACTTCTCTATTACCGACAGTTTAAAGAATGGAGTAGATTATGCGAGCTCTATTCTTAATTCAGGAAATAAATGGCTAAAAGAAAATGATCCTTTTAAGTTTCCTGCTGCAGAAGCTTATAGTGTTTTTGATGAGCCTAGCCCATGGGATAAGCATAGTTATACTGTTTCTCCCTCTCCAGATCCAGATAGGTGGAGATGGAGTGCGCCAAGTACAAGCTCCACATATTCGTCTTCAATAGGCCAAAATCCTTATTCATCTAGCACGTTATCTTCTTTATCTAGTGATAGCGTGGTAAATAGACCTTTTGCTGGTAATCCTAATCCATCTGGACAGGTTTTTACAAATCCAGGAACTGAGTATAAATATTGTAGATTAGAATCATATTGGGAAGATGAATGGGTTTGTACTAACAATATGTATGGTAATATTAAACCATCTACCCAATGTGTTAAGAAGCCTGTACCAAAAACTAGACATGTTTGTACATGAGTATAATAAAATAATGAAATATTTAAGTTATATATGTGCAGTTAGTATAATTTTTTATAATCTAATCTGTTACTCAGATGATAACAAGGTGCATGAAGCCAGTATCTTAATAGATAAATGCTACATGCACTCAGATGAAAAAAATTATAAAAAAGCATTTGAGTATTGCAAGAAGGCTGCTGATATGGATGATGCTAATGGATTATATGCACTAGGTATGATATATGCGCAAGGACTTTTAGGTGAGAAAGATTATGCAAGAGCAGAAAAATATTTTGATAAGGCTGCTAGTCTAGATAATGCAAATGTTATAAGAAGTGTAGGCTCTCTTTATTTTCAAGGTTATAAAAAAAAGATTATAAAAAGGCGTTTGAATGCTTTAAAAAGGCTGCTGATATGGGTGATGCTAATGCTCTTAATTCTTTGAATATCATAGGCGATAAAGAAGAATAAATATATAGGTTGTAGCGGCTTGATTTTATAAATCTTTAGATAAACTTTGCATAAGCATATTTATAGAGTTTCCTAGGGATTTAACACCTTTCTTTTGAGATTTATAAAGTTTTAAGTCAAGCTGATTGCTATTTTAGAATTTTTCTTTTATCGCTTCATGCTTTTGTAGTGCAAAATCAAAAATCTTAATTGATTTTTTAAGTATTATTTTTAAAAATTCATCAGGAGTTACTTCACTCAGATCTGGATTGAATATGATTAAGAGGATTGTATACTCTCAGACAACTACTTTTTCTAAAAAATTAATATAACCTATATGGTAAATCACACATTTATAATGATGTAATTAATGCCAATATGACTTAACATCAATAACATAGCTAATTCTAAGTAATTGACTTTATATATTCTATAAGCTCAACTTTATTAAGATTATTTTTATTTTTATGCCAATGTGACTTACCTTTTTCGATATACTTTCCTATGGCTTTATCTTTTATATTTAATTTCTGCAGGTCTCTTCCATTTATAGGAAAAATAAAGTCATTATCTCTTAATGCTTCATTGAAAAATCTATCATACTCAATAACCTTTCTAAAATTATTAACAACAAATAGAAATCTCAAGTACATATTCTTACCAAATTCATATAAGTATTTGTAATGATAATAATCATTAAACTCTTTTTGGCTATCAAATGAAGTAAGAGAATTAACTTCTTGAAATTCTTTATTTGAAAGTAATAATTCTTCTTTTAAAATCTTTACCTTATCTTTAGTTTGAATTTCACTTACATTAACTAATATTGCTAAATTTACTAACGGATCACCTATTTTAAAGTTTATATTTTTTAATATTTCTTGTTTTACAATGACTTGGGATAGTCCAATAAACTTTAAAACATTTTCTTTGTTTAACTGTATAAGGGTATCCTTAACAAATTTCGAACCTAACAATTTAATTAATTCTTTCTTAATTCTCTCTTTAGATACGTGTTTTAAATTTTTAATATTTTCTATAGACACTTTATAACTATCATGGTCAATATTTTTTAAACCAAAGTATCCTAAAAATCTTATATATCTTAATGTTCTTAAATAATCTTCTTTGATTCTTTGAATGGGATTACCAATAAATTTTACCTTTCTATGTGCTAAATCTTCTTGGCCGTTGAAATAATCATATAATTTACCATCTTGTGAAATAGACATAGCATTTATAGTAAAATCTCTCCTTGCAGCATCTATTTTCCAATCATTAGTAAATTCAACCTTTGCATGGCGACCATAGCATTTGACATCTTTTCTCAAAGTAGTAATTTCAAAATTCGAATTATTAATTACAACTAAAACAGTTCCATGCTCTATACCAATTGGAAAAACCTTAATGTTATTTTTATTAAATATCTTGGTAATATCTTCTGGAGTTAAAGTTGTTGCAATATCAAAATCTATAGGAGTCTTGCCAATTAGATAATCTCTGACGCATCCACCTATAATTCTGCATTCTCCATTATTGCTTAAAATAATATCAAATACTTTTTTTAACTCTTCTGTAAAATTTAAATGTATTTTATGAACATTCATATATAAGTAATACTTGTGTTAATACTGGCTAAAAAATAACAATAAAAAACCAAGCAATCAAGTAAGTTTCAATATGAAAAAATATATTTAATATATATAGCTATCTAGTTGTACTAATTTAAGGAAGTTTTCAGGTAGAAGTCCTTGATTATTTGTATTACAAAATTCTTCCAACATCATACTTGACTGAATATCCAATGTTTTATTGGGTTCTACACTTAAGCTCTCCTTGGCATTAAATTCATTCAAATGCTTTATATGCTCATAGCAGATTTTTTTACTATATAATATGCTTTTTTCTAGATCACTTGTCATAACTATACACCCTGAATAGTTGATTGTAGATTATAGAGGTATTTTTTGATAGATTCAATTAATTTAAATGTATTTCACTCTATCATCAAACACAAAACACTCTCCTTGCCATGCTGAATTTGGGTTCTCTTTATTGTCTTCTAGGTATTTAAGTATACCATCTTTTAGATGATATACTTTTTTAAATCCCAGTTGTTTTAAATATACTGTAGATTTTTCACATCTAATGCCACCAGTGCAAAACATAGCTATATTCTTTTTTTTATCTCCCTCTTTTAAACTGCCTTTTAACCAATCAGCTAATTCAGTAAAGTGATGAATGTGTGGATTTATTGCTCCTTTAAATGTTCCCATTGCATATTCATAATAATTTCTTGTATCTATTACTATAGTATCTTCTTTTGCAATCAATTGATCCCATTCTTTAGAGCTTAAATAAGTTCCTTTTTGAGACATATCTAATTCATTAGTATTAAATGTCACGATCTCTCTTTTTATTTTAACTTTCATCTTTTTAAATGGCCTAATGTCAGAAAAGCTGATTTTAAATTTAGTATCTTTAAAAAAGGTGTGTTTTTGCAAAAAAGTACAAAAATTATTTATTGAAATTTCATCCCCTGCAATAGTTGAGTTGATGCCTTCATTTGCAATGATAATTGTTCCCTTTATATTATGTTTATTGCAAAAATTTAATAACTCTGCCTTTAAAGATTGTAGATTTTCAATTTTTACAAATTTATAAAAAGATGTAATTTTATATTTTAGCATAACCTCAATTACTTAGTGGCATTAAACCTATCAATTGCTGCTTGAATTATTTTTTTAGCATAACTATCGTCTTTCCAACCATTTACTTTTACCCATTTACCATTCTCCAGATCTTTATATCTTTCAAAAAAATGCTCTATCTTTTTGATTAATATTTCTGGTAAATCTGTATGGTTATTAATATTTTGAAAATATGGATCAATTTTATTAGTAGGTACAGCCAACACCTTTTCATCTAAACCTTTTTCATCTTCGGTAAGCAAAACACCTATTGGCTTAGCCGCAATAACAGATTTAATCGCAAGTGGATAGTTTGTATAAACTAATACATCAATAGGGTCACCATCTCCTGATAAAGTATGAGGGACAAATCCATAATTGCATGGATAATGCATACTTGTTTGCATAAATCTATCAACTACCATTGCTTCAAGATCTTTATCGAATTCATACTTGATTGGGCCTGCATTCATAGATATCTCTATAATAACATTCACCTCTTCAGGAGGATTTTTACCAATTTGTATTTTTGAATATTGCATGCCTATAACTTTATTTTTTATTAAATAGCTAGCAATTAACATGCAAAAAGTAAAGAAAATACTTGTAATAATCGACAAAATAATTATCATCCATCAGTTAGGTAATAATATATAAATAAATTATGTCTTCTTTACTCGCTGCGTGGTCCACATGGTTGGTGCTTGCTTTTTTTTATGCGTATCAATTTGTTCAAAGGGTTTTCCCAAATATAGTAATGGATGATATTATGAGTAGGTATCAAGTGAATGCTAATGAGATTGGCCATTTTGCAGGAATTTATTACGTAGGCTATATTGCAATGCATATACCACTTGGAATAATGTTAGATCATTTTAATGCAAAAAAAGTTATACCATTATGTATACTATTAGCGGTAGCAGGATTTGCTCCCTTGGCATATATAGATAATTTTACTGTAGCAAGTTATGGCAGGTTACTGATTGGTATAGGTTCATCAGGAGCTGCTGTTGGTGCTTTTAAACTTTTACGCTTAGGTTTTGGTGAGGAGAAATTTCCAAGAATGCTAGGATGGATGGTGACAATAGGTTTGTTAGGAGCTGTATTTGGTAGTGGCCCACTTGCAAGATTTATTTTATATTTGGGGTGGGAGGAAACACTTAAGTACATTTTATTATCAGGAATTATACTTGCTGCTTTAAGTTATTTTATAATACCAAATACTAAATCTGATGAAAAATTTAATTTAGACGTAATTTTAAAAGACTTTAAATATTTATTTTCTAACAAAATGGTATTTTTAGTATGTATACTAGGTGGTTTTATGATAGGTCCACTAGAGGGGTTTGCTGATGCATGGAGTAACCCATATTTAAAAACAGTTTATAAATTGACTAATGCTGAAGCAGGAGATATAACGCAATTAGTATATATAGGAATGGCTGTGGGACTAGTTATTATGGGATTTATCTTTGAAAAAATTAAATCATATTATGGATTGCTTATAATTAGCGGTGCAGCTATGCTTGCATGCTTTATAGTGTTGCTTATGAATTTAGTACAAAATCCAATTACTTTAAAGCTTATGTTCTTTGTGATAGGGTTCTTTTGCTCTTACCAAATACTCATTATAGCAAAGTCAGTGGCACTTGTTCATGTTGAACATGCTACATTTATTTCAGCTGTTGCAAATATGATAATGATGGGATTTGGATATTTTTCACATAGAGCAATAGGTATGATATTACATCATTTTTGGGATGGTATGAAAAATAATTTAGGTGTCCCTATATATAGTGTAGAGAATTTTTATAATGCTCTAGTAATCTTAATTGTCAGCTTAGCAATTGCTATCGTTGGTTTTGTTTTGCTTGTATTAGTAGAAAAAAATAAGAAAAAAATATCTTAATAAGTCTTGTCTTAGAAAAATTTATTATTATATAAGTTACAAAAGTTAACAAATTATATTTTAGTAAAATGAGCAAGACAATCGGCATAGACTTAGGCACAACAAATTCTTGTGTAGCTATAATGGATGGTAAAAATCCGAAAGTTATTGAAAATGCTGAGGGTATAAGAACTACTCCATCAACAGTAGCATTTACTGAAAAAGGAGAAAAATTAGTAGGCCAACCTGCTAAAAGGCAAGCTGTTACTAATCCAAAAAACACTGTATCTGCTGTAAAAAGATTAATTGGCAGAACTTTTTCAGATCCTAAAACTAAAGAATTAGCAAAAAAAGTTTCTTATTCTATTATTAATGCAAAAAATAAAGATGCTTGGGTTAAAATTGGAGATAAAGATTATGCTCCAAGTCAAGTAAGTGCAATGATTCTTGAAAAAATGAAAGAAACAGCAGAGAATTATTTAGGGGAAAAAGTAACAAAAGCTGTAATTACAGTACCAGCTCACTTTAATGATTCTCAAAGACAAGCTACTAAAGATGCAGGAAAAATTGCTGGACTCGAAGTCCTTAGGATAATCAATGAGCCAACTGCTGCAGCTCTTGCATATGGATTAGATAAATCAGAAAGTAAAACAATTGCTGTATATGATCTAGGTGGCGGTACTTTTGATATTTCAATACTTGAAATTGGTGATGGTATATTTGAAGTTAAATCAACAAATGGTGATACTTTCTTAGGTGGTGAAGATTTTGATCTTAAAATATTGCAATATTTATGTGATGAATTTAAGAAGACAGATGGAATGGACCTAATGAAAGATCCACTAGCTCTTCAAAGATTAAAAGAAGCAGCTGAAAAAGCAAAGATTGAACTTTCAAATTCACTTGAAACAGAGGTAAATTTACCATATATTACTGCCGATGCGTCTGGTCCTAAACATTTAAATATCAAGATTACCAGAGCTAAATTTGAAAGCTTAGTAGATGATTTAATCAAAAGAAGCATCGAGCCATGTAAAGCAGCATTAAAAGATGCAGGAATTTCAGCATCTGAAATTAACGATGTTGTCTTAGTTGGTGGTATGACAAGAATGCCAAAAGTAATAGAAAAAGTTAAAGAGTTTTTTGGCAAGGAGCCTCATAAAGGAGTAAATCCTGATGAAGTAGTAGCAATAGGGGCTGCTGTTCAGGGAGCAGTGTTAAGTGGAGACATGAAAGATGTTGTTTTACTTGATGTTACTCCACTTACAATTGGCATCGAGACACTTGGTGGAGTTCTTACACCACTAATTGAAAGAAATAGCACTATACCAACTAAAAAAAGTCAAGTTTTTTCAACAGCAGAAGATAATCAGTCAGCTGTGACAATCAGAGTTTTTCAAGGAGAAAGAAAAATGGCAGCTGATAATAAACTACTTGGCCAATTTAATCTTGAAGGTATAGCACCTGCTCCAAGAGGGTTAGCTCAAATTGAAGTTACATTTGATGTTGATGCTAATGGAATATTACATGTATTTGCAAAAGATAAGGGAACTGGTAAGGAGCAAAAAATCACTATACAATCTTCTGGTGGTCTATCAGATGAAGAAATTCAACAAATGGTCAAAGATGCAGAAGAAAATGCAAGTAAAGATGAAGAGAAAAAAGCTTTAGTTGAAGCTAAAAATAAAGCTGATTCGTTAATTCATTCAACTGAAAAAAGTTTAAAAGAACATGGTGAAAAAATTTCATCTGCAGATAAAGAAGAAGTTGAAAATATTATTAAAGACTTAAAAGAATCTTTAGAATCAGAAAATGTTGATGAGATTAATAGTAAAGTTGAAAGCTTAACTCAAGCATCTATGAAGATTGGTCAGCAAGTTTATGGCAATGAACAACAACAAGCAGGAGATGAACAAGCAAGTTCTGAAAATAATAATTCTGCAGATCAATCTGATACAAATGCAGATGAAAAAGTTGTTGATGCAGAATATGAAGAAGTAGATGAAGAAAAAAATAAAGATTCAAAATAATATTTAGATAAGCTAGTTATATAGTATATTGTATTTAGATGACTGAATTTTTAAAATAAATATATTATAACTAGCGCTTATGTTCTCCACTCAAAGTTGGATTTTTTTAATAATAATTGTACTTATATCTGTTTTTATTGATCTTGGTATATCATTAAGAAATTCAAAAAATATGAGTCTTAAAAGTGCGGTATTCTTATCTGCAACCTGGATTGCACTTGCAATTTCATTTGGTATATTTATATATTTCTATGCTGGAATTGATATGGCAATAGAGTATATTACAGCTTATAGTATTGAGCTATCTCTTAGTATAGACAATGTATTTATATTCATAATTATTTTCAAATATTTTAAAATTGATTCTAAGTATCAACATAAAGTTCTATTTATTGGCGTACTAAGTGCTATAATATTTAGGTTAATTATGATTATTTTTGGCCTTTATATTATCCAGATGTTTGAATGGTTATTCTTACCATTTGGTCTAATATTAATTTATAGTGGTTATAAGTTACCAAAAATGGAAGAGAATCAATCAGATTCTTTACAAAATAATTTTATATTAAAATTTATTAAAAAACGTTTTAATTACTCTAATAGTCAGTCTAATGGAAATTTATATTTTTACAAAAACGGCAAACTTTTCATTACACCACTTGCCCTAGCATTATTAGTAATTGAAAAGGCAGATCTTGTATTTGCACTTGATTCAATACCAGCAGTTCTTGCAATTACAAAAAATTCATTTATAGCATTTAGCTCAAATATACTTGCAATTTTAGGTTTAAGATCTATGTATTTTATTATGGCAAATGCTGTTCAAAAATTTCAATATCTAAAGCATGGAATAGGATATATGCTTATCTATATTGGAATAAAAATGATTTTAGGATTTTTTGGTATACATTTTTCGAATTATATATCTATACTAATTATTGTTATTTTTGTATTGAGTTCTATCGTGATTTCAATTATAAAAAAACCATCTCTTAAAATTTAATACTATGAAATAATAGGTATTTCTAATAAAAACAACTATGGTACTAAAATGAAAATTAACGCAAATGATATTAAAATTGGAAATGTAATATCACACGACAACAAGTTTTTTGTTGTATCAAAAACAATGCACACACAACCTGGTAAAGGTGGAGCGTATATACAGGTTGAAATGAAAGAAATGAAAACGGGTACAAAAACAAACCATAGATTTAGAAGCTCTGAAGATGTAGAAAAGATCAGATTAGATCAAGAAAAATATCAATTTCTATATCAAGAAGATAATTTTCTTATTCTTATGGATCAAGAAACTTTTGAACAAAAAAGCATAGATAAATCACTTTTAGGAGATCAATTACCATTCATAAAAGAAGGTATGGACATAACATTAGAAATGCATGATAACGAAGCATTGTTAGCATACCTACCAGCATCAGCTGAAGTTACTATAAAAGAATGTGAACCAGTTGTAAAAGGCCAAACATCTACCTCTTCTTATAAACCTGCAATTTTAGAGAATGAAGCTAGAATTATGGTGCCTCCATTTATAAATCAAGGTGATAAGGTAGTTATTGATATTAAAGAATTAAAATATATAGAAAGAGTAAAATAATTATGCCTATAGAATATGATACTTTATATAAAGCTATCGCAAATGGTTTTCCTAATTCTAAAATAGAATTAGTTGATACAGTAGGAGATAATAATCATTATCAAGTTAAAATCACTTCAGAAAAATTTAATAAACTTTCTAGGGTTAATCAGCATAAATTAGTACATGAAATTTTAAAGGATTGCTTAGGTACTGATTTACATGCACTTTCAATCCAAACTTTTAAAACTTAAATAACGTTAAAGGTAATTTATGAATCAGAATATACAAAATAAAATCAAAAGTTTAATACAAGAAAACGATGTAGTTTTATTTATGAAAGGTACGCCTGAAATGGCGATGTGTGGATTTTCTGCAGCTGTTGTAAATATTCTGAATATTTTAAAGGTTAAATTTGTTGGAGTTGATATTTTAGAAGATGAGGAATTAAGGCAGGGTATAAAAGAATATTCAGACTGGCCTACAATTCCACAACTATATGTGAATCAGGAATTTATTGGTGGTTGTGATATTGTGCAAGAAATGTATAAGAGTGGTGAACTTCAAGAATTATTTTTATCAAAGTAGAATAAGCTTTCTTTATTATTGTTATTGCGAGAGCATCTTGATGCTCGTGGCAATCCAGATAAAAAATCTCTAGCTTAGCAATTCATACATTGTTTTGCCAATTTCAGCAGGAGACATAGAAACGGCAACTCCAGCACTCTTCATTGCTTCAATTTTTGCTTCTGCAGTGTCATCACCACCAGAAATGATTGCCCCAGCATGGCCCATTCTCTTTCCTGGAGGAGCAGTTCTACCAGCAATGAATCCCACAGTTGGCTTTTTGATTTTATGATTTTTAATATAATGTGCTGCCTCAATTTCTGCAGCTCCACCAATTTCACCGATCACAACAATCGATTTGGTTTCGTCATCATGTAAGAATAATTCAAGTGCATCTATAAAACTAGTCCCATTTATTGGGTCACCACCTATTCCAATACAGGTAGATTGTCCAAGTCCTAAAACTGAAGTTTGGTGCACAGCTTCGTAAGTTAATGTGCCAGATTTTGAAATTATACCAACACTTCCTTTTTTATGAATGTAACCTGGCATGATACCAATTTTGCACTCATCAGGTGTAATGATACCAGGACAATTTGGCCCAATTAATCTAGTTTTTGAATTTGCTAAAGCCTTCTTTACTTTTAGCATATCTAAAACTGGAATACCTTCAGTAATACATACTACTAACTCAAGCTTAGTATCAATTGCCTCAAGGATTGAATCTGCAGCAAATGGTGGTGGCACGTAAATTACTGATGCATTTGCTTCTGTTTTTTTCACAGCTTCTTCAACAGTATTAAAAACTGGCAATCCTAAATGAGTTAAACCTCCTTTGCCAGGGGTTACACCTCCTACCATTTTTGTTCCATATTGAATTGCTTGCTCAGAATGAAAAGTTCCTTGAGCACCTGTAAAACCTTGGCAGATAACCTTTGTTTGTGAATTTACTAAAACTGACATAACCTCTCCTTAACTTACTACATTTACAATTTTCTTAGCAGCATCTTCTAAATCATTTGCTGCCTCAAGCTTCAAACCTGATTCTTGTAAAATCTTTTTACCCATTTCGGCATTTGTTCCTTCAAGTCTTACAACAACTGGAACATTTATTTGAACTTCTTTAGCTGCAGTTACAATGCCATTTGCAATGATATCGCATTTCATAATGCCACCAAAAATATTTACCAAAATGCCTTTTACGCTGCTATCAGATAAAATAATTTTAAATGCCTCTGTAACTTTTTCTGTTGTTGCTCCTCCTCCTACATCAAGGAAGTTAGCTGGTTCTTTGCCATATAGCTTAATGATATCCATAGTTGCCATTGCAAGACCTGCTCCATTTACCATGCAGCCGATTGAACCATCCATTTTAACATAACTTAAGTCATATTTTTTGGCCTCCACTTCTTGTGGATCTTCTTCGTGAATATCTCTCATAGCTTCAATGTCAGGATGCCTGTAAAGAGCATTGTCATCAAAGTTGAATTTCGCATCAAGTGGAATAAATTTTGAATCCTCTGTTTCGATCAAAGGATTTATCTCGATCTGACTTGCATCTGTTTCAACAAATGATTTATACAAAGCTCTAACAACTTTAGCAAAGCTCTTAAGCTGAACTTTATCAAGTCCCATGCCAAAACCAAGCTTAGCTATGTGAAAATTTTGAATCCCGATTGTGAAATCTACCTGAGCAGTAATAATCTTCTCAGGGCTTTCCTTTGCAACTTCTTCAATTTCCATACCACCTTCTGTGGATGCTGCAATTGTGATGCAATTATTGTCCCTATCAAGCACGACAGAGATATAATATTCTTTTTTGATATTACTACCTGCTTCCACATACACTTTTCTAACAAGCTTGCCTTCCGTACCTGTTTGAGGTGTAAATAGCTTCATGCCGATCATATTTGAAGTGTAGTCCCTCACTTCATCAAGAGTTTTTGCAAGTTTAACACCACCTGCTTTACCTCTTCCTCCTGCGTGAACTTGAGCCTTTATCACCCATACGTTAGATTTGATTTTGGAAGCTGCATCAACTGCTTCATCAGCATTAGTTGCAAGCAGGCCTTCAGGCAACTCAAGACCATATTTTCTCAAAATCTCTTTCGCCTGGTATTCATGAATATTCATAGCTTAATCATTATGATAATTTAGTTTTTAATAGTAGTGAATTAGTTGCAAGTTGTAAACTAAATGTTTTTATTTTTTCTGGATTGCCACGGATGCTTGCGCATCCTCGCAATGACGATGGGATAGTGGGTTGCCACGCTTCACTGCATTCACTCGCAATGACAATGGAGGAGTACGGTGGATTGCCGCGGATGCTATCACATCCTCGCAATGACGAGGGAGAGAGCGTGTTCACTTCTAATCACAAGAGGTTGAGCATTTTAGTTCACAATGACAAAAATGTATTATTTATTGGAGACTATATAATAATATGCTAATGTGACTTAATTAAACACATACAATAATTTATGGCGATTGAAATTTTAATGCCAGCATTGTCACCAACAATGAAAGAAGGCAATTTAGCAAAATGGTTAAAAAAAGAAGGTGATTCTGTTGAATCAGGAGAAGTAATTGCAGAAATTGAAACAGATAAAGCGATAATGGAAGTGGAAGCTGTTGACGACGGGATACTTGCAAAAATTGTAGTTTCTGAGGGGACAAAAAATGTTAAAGTCAACGATTTGATTGCTATCATTGCAGAAGAAGGAGAAGATAAAGATGCTGCAATTGCTGAAATTGAAAGCAAAAAGCCTCAAACTCAAGAACCCACAAAGAAAGATGAGGTGGCAGAGCAACCTACTGAAGAAAAATCAGCGAATATTGCTGTAGAAGAAAATAGCGGTGATAAAAGAATATTTGCATCTCCACTCGCAAGGAGAATAGCTGCACAGGAAAAGATAGATATTTCAAAAGTTGAAGGATCAGGACCTAGAGGTAGAATTGTGAAGTATGATATTGAAAGCTTTTTATCTCAAGGTAATTCATCAAGTGTTTCTCAAACATATGTTCCTCAGGCTGATAAAGAAGTGCCTATCTCAGGTATGAGGCAAGTTATTGCTGATAGATTGGTGGAATCAAAGCAGCAAGTTCCTCATTTTTATTTAGATGTAGAATGTGTTGTGGATAAGCTCCTGGATTTTAGAAAGGATATAAACTCTTCTGCTCCATTGGATGAAAATGGAAAACCAGAATTTAAAATATCCATAAATGATATGCTAATCAAAGCTTCAGCATTGGCACTGAATAAAAATCCAAAGGTAAACTCTGCTTGGTATGGAGATAAAATAATTCAATTTGGTAGTGTAGATATTTCAGTTGCAGTCGCTATAGAAGATGGTCTTATGACCCCTATTGTAAAAAATGCTGATCGAAAAAATATGATTCAAATATCTAGAGAAGTAAAAGAGCTTGTAAAAAAAGCACAATCACAAAGACTTAAACCTGAGGAATATCAGGGCGGAAGCTTTAGCATTTCCAATTTGGGTATGTACTCTATAAAATCTTTTTACGCAATAATAAACCCACCTCAGTCTTGTATACTATCCATAGGTAACACTAGAGAAACACCTATGTTTGATAAAAATGGCAATATAGTTAAAAAGCAAGTGATGAATGTCTCATTGTCTTGTGATCATAGAGTGGTGGATGGTGCTACTGGTTCCATTTTCTTAAATACTCTAAAGGAGTTTATTGAAAATCCATCTTTAATGATATGTTATTAAATTTATATTAAGGAGCAAATAAATATGCAAAATTTTGAATATGATGTTGTCGTACTTGGCTCTGGTCCAGGTGGTTATGTTGCAGCTATAAAAGCTTCTCAATTAGGATTGAAAACTGCGATTATCGAGAAAGAAAATTTAGGAGGAGTATGTTTAAACTGGGGTTGTATTCCTACAAAAGCTCTTCTTCGCACAGCCGAAATATTACATTACATAAAAAATGCCAAAGAATTTGGAATCAACTGCGAAGGATTTAAAGTAGATTTTGATAAAGTAATTAAAAGATCAAGAGATGTTGCAAATAAGCTATCAAATGGAATCAGTCATCTACTTAATAAAAATAAAATTTCAATTATTGAAGGTTACGGAAGATTTTTAAATAAAAATTGTATTGAAGTTACAAAAGGAAACAATTCTACTAAAGTGACTGCCAAAAATATTATTATTGCAACTGGAGCAAAACCTAAATTTTTAAAAGGGCTTTCTCCTAGTGATAGCAAAATAATAATGGGCTATAGAGAAGCGTTATTGCCAAAAAAGTTACCTAAAAAAATATTAGTTATTGGAAGTGGTGCTATCGGAGTTGAATTTGCTAGTTTTTATAATGCTTTAGGTTCAAAAGTCACGATTCTTGAAATTGCAGATAGGATTATAATTAATGAGGATAGTGAAATTTCTGAATTTGCTCAAAAAGCATTTGAAAAAGAAGGTATTCAAATTTTAACTTCAGCAAAAATTAATAACTTCTCTATCAAAAAAGACGTTATTAATTTTGAAATATCCAGTAAAGATAAAAATTATAACGATTCATTTGATGCTGTTATTTCAGCAGTAGGAGTGAGTGCAAATATCGAAGATATAGGTTTAGAAAAAATTAATGTAAAAATCTCTGATAAAAAATATATATTGACCGATAAATCTTTGCGTATTAATGAAAATAATATTTATGCAATAGGTGATGTCGTTGCTCCGCCTTGGCTTGCTCATAAAGCCAGTCATGAAGGAGTTTTAGCTGCAGAATATATAGCTGGTAAAAATCCCAAACCTATAAATCATTTAAACATTCCAGGATGTACATACTGCCATCCTCAAATTGCAAGTGTAGGATTGACGCAAGAAAAAGCAGCAAGTGAATATGGTAAAGATAATATAAACGTTGGAAACTTTCCTTTGATTGCAAATGGTAAAGCTTTAGCCCTTGGAGATACTAATGGTTTTATCAAAACAATTTTTCATAAAAAAACAGGGGAGCTACTAGGAGCTCATATGATTGGCCCTGAGGTAACTGAAATGATTTATGGCTTAGTTCTTACGAAACAACTAGAAGGTACTGAACTAGATTTAATGAGCACTATATTTCCACATCCTACAATTTCTGAAGCCATTCATGAATCTGTTTTGAATGCAGTTGGAAAAAGTATTCATATTTGATAGTATAGTTTTAAAGACAAAAGAATTAAAAAAACAGTTGATATTATCTAAGTGATTATAATATAATTCTTACTTGATTATTTAATAAAATATAATGGATTTGATGCAAAATTTTATTAGCACTTTATTTCAGAAAATCAAACCGTTTCATTTGCTAAAACATCCTTTTTATAACAAATGGTCTAATGGTGAATTAAATAAGGAAGTTTTAAAGGAATATTCAAAGCAATATTTTCATCATGTAGAAGCTTTTCCTAGGTGTATTAGCGCTATACATTCTAATTGTAATGAATTAGAAAATAGGCAAGTTTTGTTAGGAAATTTAATTGAGGAAGAAGACAAAGAAAACAGTCATCCGGATTTGTGGTTAAAATTTTCTAATGGCTTAGGAGTGGATTCAAAAGATGTAAAAAGTGTAAAATTAAATCAAGAAACAAAAGATTTAATAGATGAATTTTTAAATATTGCTAGATCTTCTTATGCAAAAGGTTTGGGAAGTTTATATGCTTATGAATATCAAATTCCTGAAGTTGCAAAATCTAAAATTATGGGTTTGTCAAAATTTTATGGCATTAATGATGAAGAAACAATAAAGTTTTTTAACGTACATATTAATGCAGATGAATGGCATTCTGAAGAGTGCCTAGGCTTGTTAAAGAAATTAAATTCAAAAAAAGATCAAGAAGATGCGATTGAAGGTGCTCATGAGCTCTCAAAACTTATGTGGAATTTTTTAACTGGTGTAGATAAGTCAACAGCACATATTCAATAAAATTTACAAATTAATTTGCTATATTTTATATTGAAAATATATTAAGTTTCAAATAGCATCTAAAAAAATTTAAACATAATTGATATGCACTTAACTGATAAAATAAAGCAAATCTTAAAGAATTATGAAAGTGAGTCTCCTGCTGTAAAATCAAATATAGTAAAAATATTAATGAGTGGGAAATTAGCTGGCACTGGTAAGATGTTAATTTTGCCAGTTGATCAAGGCTTTGAACATGGTCCAGCTAAAAGCTTTGCTCCAAATTTATCAGCTTATGATCCAGAATATCATATAAAATTAGCCTTAGATGCAGGTTTAAATGCTTATGCTGCTCCTAAAGGAATGCTCGAAGCGATTTCAGACGAATTTCGTGGAACAATTCCATTAATTCTTAAAGCTAATAGTTCAAATTCCTTGATTAGCAGAAAAAGTGATCCCAATCAATCTATTACAGCAAATATTCAAGATGCTATTCATTTAGGATGTACAGCTATTGGTTTTACTATATATCCTGGTTCTGATGATTCTCTTGGAATGATAGAAGAAGTTTCAGAAATGATTTCAGAAGCAAAATCGTATGGTCTTGCAACTGTTGTTTGGTCATATGCAAGAGGTGGTGATTTGACTAAAAAAGGTGAGACAGCATTAGATATTGTTGCTTATGCAGCACATATTGCTGCATTAATAGGAGCTAATATTATAAAAGTAAAGCCGCCTTCTGAAGTAATAGAAACAGAATCTGTAGCAGAAATATATTCAAAAAATGCTAGTGATTATAAAAATTTAAGTAATCGCATTAAACATATTATGCAAGCAGCTTTTTCGTGCAAAAGATTAGTTATTTTTTCTGGTGGTACTGCAAAAACAGAAGACGAAATATACAAAGAAATACATGATATCAATGATGGTGGTGGAAATGGATCCATTATCGGAAGAAATAGTTTTCAAAGGCCATATGATAAAGCTATAAAATTATTATCAAATATTATTAAAATTTATTTAAATAAATAGTCACTCCTAATTAAGGAAATACTGATACTTATCAGATAAGTTACTTGTTATGAATAATAAATAATTGAAAATTTTTCAATTGGTTGTTACAAGACTGTCTAAAGGTTATAAATATAAATTTTAATCCATTTAAGTCATTACTATTTTAATAGATATAATGGAATTATTAAGATTATTTCCATAAAAGTGAATTCATTGCTTGTTTTTACGGATATAATATAATATGTTGTGAATATGTATTTAATAAATGCATAGTATTATTAGTTATTTTTATTTTAGTAAGCACTTAAATAGAGATTTTAATAATATTAAAATCAATAAATTAATATATTAAAGGTTACAAATGAGACAAATAGGAACTGTTAAATGGTACAATTCTACAAAGGGTTATGGTTTTATAACTCCTAACGATAGCAAAAAAGATGTTTTTGTTCATAGTTCAGCAATTTTAAATTCAGGAATAGATGAACTTCATGAAAATCAAAAAGTTGAATATACTTTAATAACTAAGAATGACAAAACTTCTGCTGATGAAATAGTAATTTTAAATAGTTAATTTTCACAATATATTATTTGGTATTAAATTAATACTTATCGTTTTTTAGATATATAATTTTTATCCCCCCAAAATTCATAAAATATTTATTGAAAAAAAATCTTGGGTAATATATAAAATATATCGTCTTTTATAAAAATATTAGGGTTATAAATTTATGGTAGAATTAGTATTAGCAGGTGAAGAAAAAAAAGGATCAGGTACTGGTAATTCTCGGGCTTTAAGAAGAGATCGCAAGTTGCCTGCAATCATTTATGGATTTGGCGAAAATCATATGATTAACTTGGTATATAAAGATTTTTTAAAAGAATATCATAAAGGAAATTTACTATCTAAGTTGGTAAGTATAAAACTTGGCAAAAAATCACTAAAGGTTATTCCTAGGGATGTTCAAATAGATCCTGTTTCTGATAATCCTATTCATGTGGATTTTCAACTAGTAAAGGATAATGTTTCAATTAAAGTTGATGTAAGAGTTAAAGTGATAAACCAAGATAAATCACCTGGAATTAAAAAAGGTGGTATATTAAATGTAGTTAAAAAATACATAAGTCTTAACTGTATACCAAAAAATATACCAGGATATTTAGAGATAGATATTGAAGGGTTTGAAATTGGAAAAAACATCCACATTAATGATATTCAATTACCAAATGGTGTAGTACCTGTGGATAAAAGTAATTTTACAATCTTAACAATTGCAGGAAGAGTAGAAGAGAAAGATGAGGAGCAAGAAGAAATTTCAGATGATAATTCAGCTGAAGATAAAGAGAAAAAAGACGAAGCTAAATAATTTTATAGCATGCAAGTTGAAATTGTTGGAGCTGGCCTAGCTGGGTGTGAGGCTGCGTGGCAACTTGCCAAAAGAGGAGTGAAAGTTCACCTTTATGAAATGAGGGGTATTGAAAGTACTTTTGCTCATAAAACATCTAATTTAGCAGAATTAGTGTGCTCTAATTCTTTACGTTCAGATGATCCTAAAGTGGCAATAGGGTTGCTTCATCAAGAAATGAGGAAGCTTGATTCCTTAATTATGAGTGCAGCTGATTTATCTAAAGTTCCTGCAGGTTCAGCTTTAGCAGTTGATAGGGAATTATTCTCGAAGATAATAGAAGAAAAAATTAATCAAACTTCAAACATAAATGTAATACGCAAAAGAGTAGATGATATACCTGATGGAAATACTATAATTGCTTCAGGTCCACTTACTTCAGAAATTTTCACTCATAGAATACAGCAAATTTGTCAGAACTACGACTTTTTAGCATTTTTCGATGCTATTTCTCCTATTGTAACTAAGGATAGCATAGATTTTGATGTAGCATGGTTTCAATCTAGATATGATAAAGGTGATGGTAAAGATTATATAAATTGCCCTTTAACTGAAGAAGAATATTACCAATTTATTGAAAATTTAATATGTGCTGAAAAAATTGAATTTAAAGAGTGGGAAAAAATACGCCTTATTTCAATGGTTGTTTACCCATAGAAGTTATGGCTCAAAGAGGTAAAGACACATTAAGGTTTGGTCCAATGAAACCAGTTGGGTTAACAAACCCCAAAACAAATTCTAGAGCTTATGCAGTAGTACAACTTAGACAAGATAATAGACAAGGTACACTCTATAATATAGTAGGTTTTCAAACAAAAATGAAATACAATGAACAAATTAGAGTTTTTAAGACTATTCCAGGGCTCAAAAATGCTGAATTTGTTAGGTTAGGTGGTATACACAGAAATACCTTTATAAACAGTCCGAAAGTTTTGGCTAATAACTTGAGCTTAAAAACTAATCCTAAAATAAAATTTGCAGGACAAATTACAGGAGTTGAAGGTTATGTTGAAAGTGCAGCCATAGGATTATTATCAGGAATATATTTTGCGTATGAATTAGCAAATAAGCCAACTCCATTAATAGATAGCAACTCTGCAATAGGCTCATTAATGAATTATATTACAGATGAGTCTCATAGTAAAAACTTTCAACCAATGAATATTAATTTTGGCCTATTTCCAGAGATAAAAATCAATAAAGGTCAAAATAAAAAAGATTTACAAATATCCAAAGCCATAACATACTTTGAGAAGTGGAAAGTAGAAAATAATATTTAATTAGTTTTTATGGGAGTATTATTATTTTTAATTCCTTTAGCTGTATTAATTGCTCTACTGGGAGTAATAGGAGTATTTTGGTCTATAAGAAATAATCAATTTGACGATTTAAAATCACAAAGTGAAAAAAT